>JAAYLM010000070.1 GCA_012521915.1 Oscillospiraceae bacterium
AAATTTACATAATCCCAGCGGACTGCACGAAGATGCTCATGTGACCTCAGCCAGAGATCTGCCTGTTTTGGCTGATTACGTAATGAATAATGACCAGTTCCGAGCGCTGGTTGGCCGGCTCACCTATATCGTGCCTGCTACCAATATGCATTCATATCTGGGCTGGGGCTTGCTGGTCAACTCGAATCGTTTAAACTTTTATGATGAGATCACGCTGGGGTCCAAACATGTCAAAGGCTATACTGGAATCAAGACGGGTACAACGGCTTATGCCGGCAGTTGCCTGGTATCCTCGGCTATGCTTGTTGACGGGCGTGAACTGATCGCGGTGGTCCTTGGCGTTCCCACAAACCATTCTGCCTACAACGCTTTCAGCGTGACACATGGGCTGATCGAAGAAGCTGCCCGTCAGACTTCCCGTTCTAAGGAAACCGGTGAGATGGTTACAGGCAACCCGACTGCAATGCCAACAAAGCCAGCAATGCCTATAGAGACCACCCTTGAAGAGAAACCATCACCGGCATTAAGCACAGCACCCCTTCAGCCGACAGCAACGCCAATCATCATTACTGAGGAGTCCGGTACATCTGGCAGGAGCAGCCTTATTGCTTTTGTGACGCAAAATCCCTGGCGAACCGCATTCATTATTCTGGCAGCCGCTCTGGCTGTTGTCTCTATTCAGGGCTGGCAGCGTGCACGCCGACGCAAAGCCCGTCGTGCGGCAGGTGCTGCTGCGATACGACCCAGACGGGTAGACAGCACCCGCCGGTGAGCAAACGGCAACAAAAGCAGATACTGATCATAAAGGAGCATGTCATGCCAGCAGATGAAGAAGGAATAGTCTGTCACCCTTTTGCCCCGATCTGCGGGCTTTCGAGCCGTATTCTGATTCTCGGCTCCATGCCTTCCGTACATTCCCGGCAGCAAGGTTATTACTATGGTCACCCGCAAAACCGCTTCTGGCCATTACTGGCCTATCTTTTTCAAGCGGACCAGCCACAGGATGACGCAGCTCGCCATCAGCTGATCGTGCAAAATAATCTGGCTTTATGGGATGTGCTGCAACAATGCCGCATCAAAGGTTCAGCTGACAGCAGCATCAAGGCTGCAAAAGCGAATCCAGTTGACCAGTTGCTTGGTCAGTACCCGATCATTGCGGTTTTCGCCAATGGCCAGACAGCAGCAAGGCTTTATAAGGTTCATCTTGAACCGTTGACCGGCCTGCCGATCAAGACGCTGCCCTCCACCAGTCCAGCCAACGCACGTTTCACACTAGAACATCTGGCTGATGCCTGGCAAGAGGTCAAAGTACTGGCGTCACGACCGTATGAATGACCATAGCAGCCCTATCAGTCCATCAGCCTTGATGGATATCGATCATGGCAAGGTAGTTTTCTGCCGGCACATAATAAGGAACGCTGTTGCCTGTACCAACAGCAAAGCTGCCGCGGTCGCCAACCTGGTGCAGCATGGATTGAACCCTCGCCTTTATCTGCTGGGGGGTGGAACGGCAAATAAAATCCAGATCAAAGCCTCCGAGAATGGCGATGCGGCTTCCATACTGCTCATAAACTTCTTCCACAGGCTGGATTTTATCTTCGAAGGAATGCTTACCGTCATACTGCATCTCTTCAATAATGTCATCCCATACTTCACTCAGATTGCCACAGGAATGCAGGATCACCGGTTTACCGGCATTATGGCCTGTCGCGACGATTTTTTTATGCCAGGGGAAAATGAAACGGCGCATGGCAGCCGGACTAAGCATGGTTTGCGCCTGGAAGCCCCAGTCGTCATTGGAAATGATGGCGCCAACGGCAGGATGGACGACTGCAAGCTCGTAATAGCGCACGAGACGGGCACCGACCTGATCAAAGATTTCCTGTAGCAGTTCCGGGTCCTCAGCCTGCATATAACAAAGCGTTTCAAAACCCAGCAGGCTGGTGACATTTTCCAGTACACCACCCGGACCCCAGACAATCAGGCG
>JAAYLM010000475.1 GCA_012521915.1 Oscillospiraceae bacterium
GACTTGCGGTCCTTACCCGAAGACGATAACAGCGATTTGCTGGGCGCCTGCATCTGTGTGCTGGCCAACCCCGAACGCGTCGTGCGCCTGCATAACAATGTCGCGGACAGTTCCGTCAGCCGCTCAATCCTGGCGACAGGCGATGCTTTACCTGGCATATGGGTCACGCTAAACGGTTCCGCTGAGCCTTTCAGAATCAGCATGCGATCCGATCCGGAAGTGCGTTTCCTGATCAGCGACATGCTCTCAGCTGAAACCGTCACCAGCCCGACAAAGATCGGCTTTGACTTGTCCACAGAGGCAGCCCTGGTGCTCATGGCCATTCTGGACCAGTCCAGAAGATCCTGGCTGGTTTCTCTGTTACGGCATCTGGAGCCGGTCAGCATCTTTTCCCTGGAGGACATTCGACAGCATCTCACTGACGCGTCGATCGAGGATTTCAGATGGACCCTGCCGCTGGTGGAAAAGCTCATGCCGCTCCCGCTCAACGAGATGGCAATCGTCGCTGATCCGCGCCCCGCCATACTGGAACTGATCGAAGCAGGACTTATTGAAGCTTTGAATGAAGAGGCGACTGCCTTTGACTGGACCGCTCCGGGACGTGTGCTGGCAGAGGGCGACCGTCAGGCTGCCAGCAGGCTGGTCCTGGCGCAGAGTTATTTACTGCCGCAAGATGATATAGCTCATGATGTGATGCTTCTTACCCGAACCCCGCTGGATATCTTCCTGATTCTTATGAGCGGTGCTGAAGCATCCTTGTTGACCATGCTGCCCGGTGATTTGAATGCACTCCTTGAGCAAGTTTTTGTCGCGCCGCTGATTCAGGAAAGCAAACCAATGGAAGAAGCATCCAGTCACGAGCCAAAACTTGATGAAAAAGCTGATCGTACCAGCGAAGTGCCTGTTTCTACTGTACAACCTGTTGCTCCGGAGATGAGCAAGCCGGCACTAAAATTCTGTACGCATTGCGGTGCAAAACTTACGGAGGGTGCCAGATTCTGTCTTAAATGCGGTACACCCGTCAGGTAGAAAAAGTGAGGTGTTACGTTTATGGCAAACAGAAAGCCCAATATCGTTTTTGTCATCACAGATGACCAGGGTTACGGGGATCTTGGCTGTACCGGCAACCCTGTCATCAACACGCCCGACATTGATAGGCTGCATCACGAAAGTCTTCGTTTCAGCGATTACCATGTTGGTCCCACCTGTGCCCCGACGAGAGCCGGTCTTATGACAGGCCATTTCCATAACAGCACCGGTGTATGGCACACCATCGGAGGAAGATCCCTGCTTAGAAAAAACGAAAGAACCCTTGCAGCTGTTTTGCGTGATCATGGCTATGCCACGGGTATATTCGGCAAATGGCATCTCGGTGATAACTATCCCTACCGCCCTCATGACAGGGGTTTTGACGAAGCCATCGTCCATGGCGGCGGCGGCATCGGCCAGACTCCCGATTATTGGGGCAATGACTATTTCGACGATACCTTTTTCGACAAAGGTACGCCCCGCTCGTTTGAAGGATACTGCACGGATGTCTTTTTCCGCCTCGGAACTGATTTTATCGAACGCCATCAGGACAAACCATTCTTTTGCTACATTCCCACCAACGCGCCGCATCAGCCCCTGCAGGTGGATGAAAAGTACGTTACGCCTTATCGCGAAAGAGTTGAGGAAAACCGCGCACGTTTCTATGGAATGATCACCAACATCGATGAAAATGTCGGCCGGTTGCGCAAAAAGCTTGATGATTTGCACCTGACCGAAAACACTCTTTTCATCTTCATGACAGATAACGGGACCGGAGACGGCTGTATAACAGACAGCCGGGGGGTTGTTACAGAAGGCTTCAATGCCGGCATGAGGGGGAAGAAAGGCTCTCCCTATGAAGGAGGGCATCGGGTTCCTTTTTTCCTCCATTATCCTGATGGTGGCTATGCTTCAGGCAGGACCATTGATCAACTGACAGCAAATGTTGATTTCATGCCAACAATACTTGATCTGTGCGGTATCCACGAGCCTTGTCTTGACTTTGACGGCAAGAGCCTGGTTCCCCTGATGCAAGGTGCAGCGAATGACTGGACAGAAAGGGCATTGGTAACGGATTCGCAGAGGGTGCCCAGCCCGATCAAATGGAAAGACAGCGCCGTCATGAAAGACAGCTGGCGGCTGATCAACGGCACTGAATTATATCACCTGAAAGATGATCCGGGGCAAACAAAGGATATCGCTGACCAGAACCTGGCGTTGGTCAATGCTTTGAGGCAGGCCTATGAACAGTGGTGGGAAAAAGTCTCTGTGCGATTTGAAGAGGAAATACCTATCAGTATTGGTTCGGAGCACGAAAAGGTGACATGCATCAATGCACATGACTGGAGAGGCGATGTCGGTGACTGCGCCTGGAATCAGGGTGATATCAGAAAAGGTAAACTTTGCAACAGTTACGTTGAGATTGACATATCAGCAGACGGTCTTTACACCTTCATGCTGCGGCGCTGGCCTTTTGAAGTGAATACAGCGATAAGAGAGGGGTTGCCA
>JAAYLM010000071.1 GCA_012521915.1 Oscillospiraceae bacterium
CATAGTCGATGGCGACGATGTTGGCCTGCGGATACAGGCGGCGCAAACCGTTCAACATCCCCTTGCCGGTCACGTGATTGGGCAGGCAGGCAAAAGGCTGTACACAAACAATATTCGCTACATCCTGTTCCAGCAGTTCCATCATTTCCGCTGTCAAAAACCAGCCTTCACCACAGTCATTGCCCAGAGAAAGAAGCCTTTCCGCCCGATCAGCCAGTTTATCGATCTTTTCCGGCAACATGAATTTGCCGCGACAGACCTGCAGACGCCGCACCATCACCGTCCGGTAAGCTTCAATCAGTCTGATGGCCAGCCGTCCCACCCAGGCTGCCTTGCGGCTGGTACCGAGATTTTTCTGCCGCCAGCCGCTGTTGGCAAAACAGTACAGGAAAAAATCAATGAGGCCAGGCATGACGGCTTCACAGCCTTCAGCTTCAATCAGGTCGATCAGATGATTGTTGGCGTCTGGATGGAACTTGACAAGGATCTCCCCCACAATACCGACGCGCGGCCGCCGCTGAACCGCATCTATGGGCAGGCAGTCAAAATCGGTCACGATCTGATCAACCAGGTCGGTAAAAGAGGTCCGGCCCCTGCCGGCACGCAGCCATTCACGACTGCGGCTGTTCCAGTAACGATAGCGTTTATCTGCACACCCGGGGTCTTTTTCATAGGGGCGAATACGCAGCAGAAGCGTCTGGAAGAGATCGCCCAGGACAAGTGCCTGCACGACCCGATGCAAAAGCGGCAAAGTCATCTGGAATCCGGGATTTGACTCCAGGCCGCTCATATTGATGGAAACCACCGGCACCTGGGGATAACCGGCATCAAATAGTGCTTTGCGCAGGAAGGCGACATAGTTGGAAGCGCGGCAGCCGCCGCCGGTCTGTGTCAGAAAAACCGAACAGCGCTGCGGGTCAAAATCACCACGCTGCAGGGCGTTGACAATCTGGCCGGCGACGATGATCGACGGGTAGCAAGCATCGTTGTTGACGTACTTAAGCCCGGCTTCGATGTCTTCAGCTGTTGCTTTCTGCAGGATGCTGACCCGGTAGCCGCCATGCCGCAGCACTGCCTCAATGAGGCTGAAGTGCAAGGGGGCCATCTGGGGTGCCAGAATGGTATGCTCCCGCTTCATCTGCCGGCTAAAAGGAACCCGCGGCCAAGGACAGCTCGTCGTCGGCTTGCCCTGAGCCGCAACAACCTGCTCCCGCTGATCGCCCTGCATGGCCACCTGCAGCGAACGCAGGCGGATGCGTGCAGCGCCCAAATTGTTGACCTCATCAATTTTCAAGACGGTATATCGGCGGTTTTTCGCCGCCAGGATCTCCTGTACCTGATCTGTGGTCACTGCATCCAGACCGCAGCCGAATGAATTGAGCTGAACCAGTTCCAGTTCAGGATGCTCAGCCACCACAGCAGCCGCCTCATAAAGACGTGTGTGATAAGCCCACTGGTCGAGCACCCGAAGCGGCCGCTGCACCCGGCCAGGTTCAGCTACGCTGTCCTCTGTCAGAACCGCCATGCCCAGGGATGTAATCAGTTGCGGGATGCCATGATGGATCTCCGGATCAAGATGGTAAGGCCGCCCGGCCAGGACGATGCCCTGCCTGCCGGTCCGCGCCAGCGCCTGCATGACGGCCCTGCCCCGCTGCCGTATCTGTTCTTTGACGCGGGCCATCTCCGCAAAGCCGGCAGCGATCGCCTGTGCGGCTTCCCTGACGTTGACCTGATCATGCTTGAGGGCTTCCGCCAGCTGGCTGGCCATCTTGCGTGGCCGGTCCAGCGCAAAAAACGGATTGATCAGCCGCACTGAGCGGTCCAGCAGCGGCAGCACGTTTGTCTTGATCACCTCGGGATAAGATATGACAATGGGGCAGTTGTAATGGTTGGCAGCGCCTGGGCTTTCTTTTTCCTCGAAAACAATATCCGGATAAAAGATGGTCTTGATGCCGCGGCTGACCAGATCCTCGATATGGCCATGGGCCAGTTTTGCCGGATAGCAGACACTCTCTGAAGGAATGGTCGCCATGCCCCGGGTGAAAAGCTGGTGGTCAGAAGGCACAGACAGCACCACCCGGTAGCCCAGGCGGGTCAGGACGGTAAACCAGAACGGATAGTTTTCATAAAGATTGAGCACACGCGGCAAACCGATTTCGCCGCGGCCGGCCTTTTGCGGCGACAGCGGTTCATAGGCAAAAAGGCGCTGGTATTTTTCCGCGAAAAGGTCAGGAACGTCCAGGCTTTCGTGACGGTCTTTGCCAGCACCGCGTTCACAGCGGTTGCCGGTGATGCAGCTGCGTCCACCAGGAAACAAGGCAACCGTCAGACGGCACTGGTTGGCGCAGCGATGGCAAACCGAGCGCTTCGTCTGCAAGGTGAAGCCCGCCAGCTCTTCAGCAGACAACAGCCTGGAAGGTGTATCAGGCTTTGCACAGCGTTCCCGCGCCAGCAGTGCGGCGCCAAAAGCACCCATCAGGCCGGCCAGCGGCGGCCGCACAACCTCGCGGCCGGTCACCAGCTCAAAACAGCGCAGCACTGCGTCATTAAGAAACGTGCCGCCCTGGACAACAATATGCCGGCCCAGCTGCTCAGGCGTCTTGAACTTGATCACCTTATACAGGGCATTGCGCACCACTGAATAGGACAGACCAGCTGACAGGTCACCCACACTGGCCCCTTCTTTCAGAGCCTGCTTGACCCTGGAGTTCATGAACACCGTGCAGCGGGTACCCAGATCGCCCGGGTTGGCCGCGCCTAAAGCCAACTCGGCAAATGAGGCTACCGGCAGGTTCAATGTTTCCGCGAAAGACTGCAGGAAGGAACCGCAGCCCGAAGAACAGGCTTCATTGATGCGAATGTTGTCGATTGCTCCGTCTTTTATGGTCAGGCATTTCATATCCTGGCCGCCGATGTCGATGATGAAATCAACATCGGGCATAAAACTGGCTGCTGCCTTGTAGTGCGCCAGGGTCTCCACTTCTCCCTCATCCACCTGAAAGGCGGAACGGATCAGGTTCTCGCCATAGCCGGTCACGCAGGCATAGGCGATCCAGGCTGATGCAGGGAGGCCTGCACGCAGTGCTTCCAGCATTTTTCTCACCACGCCCACAGGTTTCCCCTGATTGCCGCTGTACCAGGTAAAGCGGATATTTTGCTTACGGTCGATCAGGACAGCCTTGGTTGTCGTACTGCCTGCGTCAATCCCGAGAAAACAAGGGCCGCTGGTTTCTGCCAAGGACGCCTGGGCAACCTGTACGGCCTGGTGCCTCTGGAAAAACCGGGTTTTTTCTCCTTCGCTGGCAAACAGCGGCGCGATGCGGGTGAGTTCCTGGCCGGGACGCCGGCCGCTGGCCAGGCGTTCGCAGAGCGCATCTATGGATACCGTTTCGCCGTCGGCCAGCATCGCAGCGCCTACGGCAACCAGAATCTGGGCATGGTCCGGTGTGATGAAACCATCAGCCCGATCGGCCAGCGTTTTGATAAAGGCTTGACGCAGTTCCGGCAGAAAATGCAGTGGGCCGCCCAACAGGATCACCGTGCCCTTGATCGGCCGGCCGCAGGCCAGCCCGGCAATCGTCTGGTTGACCACCGCCTGCAGCACGGACGCTGCCAGATCCTGACGTGACGCGCCGTCATTCAGCAAGGGCTGCAGATCACTTTTGGCAAAGACGCCACAGCGTGAAGCAATCGGGTAGATTGAGCCGGCTTCTGCCGCCAGCCGGTTAAGGCCTGCCGCGTCTGTCTGCAGCAAAACGGCCATCTGGTCGATAAAAGCGCCGGTCCCCCCTGCACAGGTGCCATTCATGCGCTGCTCAGGGACAGGGTGCAGATAAGTGATCTTGGCATCCTCTCCGCCCAGCTCAATGATGACATCGGCAGCCGGGTACAACCGGCTGACCGCTTCAGTCTCAGCGACAACTTCCTGGACAAAGGGAAGATCAAGCCATTGTGCCACGCCCAGTCCAGCCGAGCCTGTCACCCGCACAGTGGCTGTAAGGTCCGGCATCGCCACCTGCAGGTCGCGGAGCATGCGGCTGATCTCACCGGCGATGTCCGCGTAATGACGCGTATAACGGCCATAGACAATTTCGCTGCCCTGCCAGACAACCAGTTTGATCGTGGTTGACCCGATATCAAAACCGATCTGCTGCTGCCATGCTGTCAATCGATGATGCCTCCTTGTATTTGATTTATCAAAGGGTCATAAAACGGGTGCTGGTTCGTCCTGCGCAGCCGGGGTTCCCAGTTTGCTGCCCAGGCTGAAAATGGCCTGTTCACAGAAAGGACAGCAGGCGATCACGCTGATGCTGACAGCCATGGTGTCCAGAGGGGCGAACCGGTTGCGCAGATCCAGGCAGGAGGCCGTAAAAGCCTGTTCGTCAAGATCCAGAGCCACCGTACAGTGGGGCACCCAGTTTTCTTCTTTATATAAGGGGGAAAATGCCGTGCATAAAGGCTCCAGGGTGTTGTTGACCAGCCGGTGCAGATCCAGAAGATGCTCATCAACAATCGGAGCCAGATAAAGCACGGACAGGTTGTTGGGGAAAAAGCCGGCACTGGCAAGCTTAACCGGTATCGGACCGAGGATCCTGGTGCACAGGCGGCGCAGATCCGCGATCACCTGGTCATAACAGTCTGTGTCAAACTCAGCCAGGGTCAGATGAGGCCTGAGCCCGGCCAGCAGGACGGTGTCACCGGCGCCATTTTGTGCGAGGCCATGGATAATGCGGTTCAGCGTCTGTTCACTGGATGCGTCAAAATTTAACAAGACAGCATAGTCCATAAAAGGAGTTCCTCCTGACCGTTGTGGGGGCTGGTCAGCCATACTGGCAGAGATTGCATGTCCGGATAAAAACATGATACACAAAGCCGGGCGGATTGACCAGAAAAAAAGAGCGTGTTGCGAAAGCACGCTCTTTTGATGATCATTGCTGGTAAGGTACAGATGCAGCCTGCCGGTTCATACGGCGCCGCTTACAATGGTTTTTTACTTATTTGTCGGCACCGAACAGGTTCATGCGGAAAAGCATGGACTCGTCTTCCGGATCATCACATATGATTTTCGCTTCCACAAGCCGTCCACCTTCGATCAGGTTGATAATGCCGGCCAGCTGGCTCAGTTTGCTTTTCAAGTTAAAGCGATCATTCTCACTGGTTTCCAGATAAACGTTGCCTTTGCAGTTGTCCAGAGCTTTGATGAATGCTCTTACATCGATATCATGCATACTAAATGGTTTTGTCATGTTCATACCCTCCTTAAAACCTTGTCCTCAAGGTTTCTGGCTTACACAAGCCTTTTTATATCTTCTTCTTAACTATCTTTATTATACAGGATATGTTGGGGTATGCAAGGTTTTTGAGTTTGTTAAATTGACAATCTTTACAAATATTGTTTATAATTTTTGTTCATTTATACAAATAACGTATCTGATGTTACCCCTTGACACACCCTGGCAGAGATACCCGCTTTGTTCTGCGGCAGTGCTTGACTTCAGGGATATTTTTGATAAACTGTAACAGGCAAAGCGCCGTTGTGGCTCAGCGGTAGAGCAGCTCACTCGTAATGAGCAGGTCGTGAGTTCGATTCTCACCAACGGCTCCAAAAAACGCACCCGTCCGCCGACCGGTGCGTTTTTTTCAGGGGCAAAAGCCCACCGTTCTGCTGTTTAGATCTCGCCTTCCAGCAGCACACGGCTGCGTGGCGGCAGCTTAGTCAGGTCAGGTATTTCATAGATATTGTCGTCGGCATCCTTGATCAGAACACGGTTCTGACCAAGAAGACGGATATCGGTGCTGCGCCGGCGCACCTCAAAACTGCGCGGGCCATGGTCGGTCATAACCTCCCAGCGGCTGATACCATACGTTTCATTTAAGTCCAGAATCTCCAGGATATGCGGCACAAAATAAAACTGGTCGAGATAAACGTCAATATGGTTTCTTTCCGCCCGCCGCAGCGTTTTAAGCGAGCGGATGATACCGATTTCCTGGTTTTCTTCATCCAGCAGGCTGATGTACTGGTCTGGCCGTGTAAAAGGGAAAAGGCGTCGCGGTTTGACGATCTTGCTTTGTCCTTCCCTTTGGCAGAAAAGCGCTTCCTGCCCTTGCTCATCACGACCGAGGCTGATGTCGCACGGATCAATCATGGTCAGTTCATTCATTCAGCTCACCTCCTGCATCAGGCGGATCATGTCTGCGCCCAGATCCATCTGCATCTTAATCAGGCGATAGAAGATCCCCTTCTGATCCATCAGCTCGTCATGTGTGCCGGCTTCAGCGATACGTCCTTTGTCCATCACAATAATCCGGTCTGCTTTTTTCAGGGTGGACAGGCGATGGGCGATAATCAGGGTGGTGCGTTTCTCGATCAGGCGGTTGATCGCTTCCTGTATGAGCTGCTCTGTCTCCGTATCCACGGAAGCAGTCGCTTCATCCAGTATAAGAATGGCAGGATCCTTGATAATGGCCCTGGCGATGGAAATACGCTGTTTTTCACCGCCGGAAAGGCCAACGCCGCGCTCTCCGACAAAAGTGTCATAGGCATCGGGGAACTGTTGGATAAAAGCGTGGGCGTTTGCGGCGACAGCTGCCTGCAGGATCTCATCCGTCGTTGCCTCCGGCTTGCTATAAGCAATGTTGTTGCCTATCGTATCGCGGAAAAGAAGCGGTTCCTGCAGGACAAAACCGGTGTGCTCCCGCAGATAATGGATGTCCAAGTCACGGATATCGGTTCCGTCCAGCAGGATCTGGCCTTCATCCGGTTCGTAGAAACGCAGGAACAAGTTGGCAATGGTTGTCTTGCCTGAGCCGGTTGTCCCGACAATGCCAATGGTTTCCCCGGGTTTTATCACCAGATTGATGTTATCCAGGACTTTGTTGTCCTGATCATAGGAGAAGCTGACATGCCGGAAACTGACTTCCCCTTTGATTTGCTCCAGTACCTTTTTTTCACCCAGGTTGGGCTCCGGCTGGTCGTCGAGAATCTCAAAGACCCGTTCCGCGGATGTTGTTGCCTGCTGCACCATATCACTGAGGCGGGCAAGAAACTGAACAGGCGCGAAAAAGCGCCAGGCGTAGCTGATAAACGCGACCAGGACACCGAGGCTGAGCCTGTCAGGCTGGGTGATCACCCAGTAACCGCCCAGACCCCAGATGATGATACCGCTCAGCATCATGAAAAATCCGATGGTCGGCGAGAAAATACTGGCCATGTGCGCCGCACGGATTTGCTCCCGCAGAAATTCCGCGCTCGTCGACGCAAAGCGTTTTTCCTGGCGCTCTTCACCGGTAAAGGCCTTGATCACGCGGATACCGGGAATAGAATCGCCGAGAATGGCGTTCATATGGGCGCGCCGGCGCCAGACACGATGATAGACCGGATGGATTTTGCGGGCAAAGATGCGGGCACCCAACGTCACCAGAGGAATGGGTATGAGGGTGATCAAGGCCAGCTGCCAGTGCATGCTGAACATCACCACGCCGAAATTCAGCAATGTAAGAATCTGCACGATAACATCGCGCGTCACTTCAATGATGAAGCTTTGTAACTGCTGCGTATCGTTGCTGATCCGGGACATAATCGCACCGGTGCTGCGCTTGTCAAAATAATTAAC
>JAAYLM010000476.1 GCA_012521915.1 Oscillospiraceae bacterium
AAGGGGCCAAAGCGCTCACCAGGGCAAAATGCCTTGATGGTTTTGTTCTTGAGCTGGTCGCAAGGCAACTGGCGGGAAGCATGGCGTATCGCGCCACCACTGCCAGACGATCCATAGCCATGAATGATCTTGATCGTTTGCACACCGATTCTGCGTAGCGTCGATAATTCCAGACGAAGTTTTGTCACGGCAGCTTTTACTTTCGGCATGCCTTTTTCCAGATTAAACACGACTGTCGGCCTAGGGCAGATGGTAGCCTCCCCTTATATAGTACCTTTCATTCTAGCACGAAGGGGACGACAGACGCAAATGAAATCATAGCGGAAAAGCCCGAACGTTGCTTAATGTGGTGATACAGGCGCCTCGACGACTACAGGGAGGGTGTCAGATGTTAACCTGATGTGTCCCGCTCAATAACGCCGGGCAAACTTGCGCCGGATGACAATGGCTGCGGCATTGAGGGTAAACAAGAGCACCAGCAGGACCACGATGGTTGCGGCGGCCAGGTTGGCATATTCAGGCGTCAGTACAGTATCCAGCGTCCAGTAATAGATCTGTATAGGCAAAGTCGTGAAATCGTCCATCAGGCTGCCAGGCGTTTTGAGGATCAGGGCGGGTATGCCCAGGACCACCAGGGGTGCCGTTTCACCGATAGCACGTGACAAGGCCAGGATATTGCCGGTCAGGATGCCGGGCATGGCGGTTGGCAGAACAACGCGCCAGATGGTGGTCCAGCGTGTTGCGCCCAGGGCATACGAAGCATCACGCAAATAACCCGGTACGGCTTTGATGGCTTCCACACCCGCGACAACCACGATCGGCAGAACCAGCAGGGACAGTGTCAGGCCGCCGGCGAGTATACTGGATCCAAGCCCCAGGAAGCGGCTGAAAACAGTCAGTCCCAAAAGGCCGAAAATAACAGAAGGCACGCCAGCCAGATTGGAGATATTGGTTCGGATCAGCTGATGAAACCATCCTTTCCCGGCGTATTCTTCCAGATAAACAGCGGTTGTGACCCCTAGAAACAGGGTAATCGGAATGACCACAAGCATGAGCAGTAAAGAACCGACGATCACGCTTGATATACCCGCTTTTTCCGGAAAAATTGATAATTTTCCGGTCAGAAAGCGTAGATTCAACCAGCCTATGCTTTGTGAAACCACCCTATAAAGGATGACCGCCAAAAAAAGCAGCGCGAAAAAAGCTGACAGAAAACCCAGGACATGCATCAGCCGATCAACCCGGTTTCGGCTTCTCAGGTGAGCCTTCAGTTCAGCTTCAGTTTGTTCAAAATGCTTATCCAACATCGTACATACCCCCTTCCGGCAAGCCATCGTCGCTCTGGATCAATACTTGATGCGCCAGCGGCGCGTGACCGCCTGTGCAAGCATATTGAGCAGCAGTGTAAAAACAAACAGCAGCAGGCCAACCGCATAGAGGCTGTAGTAGCCTGTCGTGCCGCTGGCTGCGTCACCGCTGGTGAACTCGACGATGTAGCCGGTCATGGTCTGCATGGACTGTGTGATATCAAAGGAAAAACGTTTGGTGCTGCCACTGGCAATAGCCACAATCATGGTTTCACCGATTGCCCGGGAAATGCCCAGGACAAATGATGCGATAATACCGGACATGGCTGCCGGCATAACCACCTTGCCCGCTACTTCAAAACGGGTGCTGCCCAGGGCAAAAGCACCTTCGCGCAACGCGTCAGGCACGGCGTTCATGGCATCTTCGGACAGGGACGCGACAATGGGTACAATCATGATGCCCATGACAAGGCCCGGACTGAGCACATTTTTCGCGCCCAGACCGGGTATGAGGTGCATCAACAGAGGTGTGACAAAAGAATAGGCAAAATATCCATAGACAATCGTCGGAATACCGGCGATTACCTCAATAACAGGTTTGATGACTTTGCGTGCCCTGGGCGATGTGTATTCGCTCAGATAAAGGGCGGTTCCCAGACCCAGTGGAATCGCGACCAGCATGGCTATCAAGGTTGTCATCAGTGTTCCGTTGATCAAAGGCAGAAAACCAAAAGACGGTTCAGCACGCAAAGGAGCCAGATTGGTGCTGAAAACTTCACGCAGGGAAACGACCTGAAAGAAACGTGCCGCATCGACGATCAATGTGGCCACAATGCCAATGGTCGTCAGAATCGGAATCAGCGCCATGAGAACAAACAGCCAGGGCATCAGGCGGTCGATGATCCGGCCGCGTTTTTCATAAGCGGCCATGGTTGTGTCATGTTTTTTTGTTGATGGTTTTTGCTGTCGCATGTTTTATCCTCTGTTTGCCGTGATGTTTCTTTCGTTTTTTACGCTTGTAGCGCCAGAACGCTCCTGTTCGCTGCCATGCGGTCAAAAGCCGCGCCTTTGTGACGGCTGCGGCTACTTAAAGCGGGAAAGTTCATTCAAGCGCTTCCAGCTGCTCCATATAGGCATCGTACTCACGCTGGGGCAGTGGCGCGAAACCATTCTCGCCTGCCAGCTTTATCGCGCCTTCACTGCTGACAATATACTTGGCAAAATCCAGAACCTGAGACTTTTCTTTGGCATACCGTACATTGAGATAGGTGAACACGGGACGTGTGAAGCCAGCATATGGCAGTGTTTCCCCGATGGTTTCAAGCGTCGGCTCGACCGGTCCATCGCCAAAGTCGACAGCAATAGCGGACAGCTTGTCTTTATTGTTCACATAGTAGCCAAAGCCGAAGAAGGCAATCGCGTACTTGTTCTGGGAAACAAGGTCGCCCAGGGTGGCGTACTCTTGTTCCAGATTTACCGTTTTGACCATATCAGCCTTTTTCAGGATATTCTCATAGAAGAACTCGTAGGTCCCGTGATTTTCGTTCGGTCCGTAAAAACTGACCTTCTCTGCCGGCCATTCTGCCCGGACATCAGACCAGAGCACCGCATCATTTTCCCGGTACGTACCGGCCAGAAACAGATCAACCAGTTCATCTTTACTCATGGAAGCAGCCCAGTCATTTTCTTTGTTAATGACAAAGGTCAGTCCATCCAGTGCCAGTTTGAATTCATAGACATCATCGCCGAAGGCCAGGCCTTTTTCTGTCAGCTGATCAATTTCTTCCTGCTTGATTTGCCTGGAGGCATCCGAAAAATCAGTCTCGCCAGGAATGAATTTCTTGAACCCGGCACTGCTGCCGGCTCTTCCGACCTGAACGTCGACATTGCTCTGTTCTTTGGTCATATAGTTTTCCGCGATATGAGCCATCAGGGGAAAGACTGTCCCTGAACCGTCAATGACAACTTTGCCGCTCAACCCTGTTTCCTGGCTTGCGGATGAGCCTGTCTGACCGGCACAGGCGGCGGAACCCGCCAGCAGGGCTAAGGCCAGTATGATGACTGCTAATTTCTTCAACATAATATTCCCTCCGTTTTTTTCATCACATTTTGTTGATCTCATTGTATCGCGGCACGCGAAAGACTGTGTTATGGGCAAATCAGCCTTATGTAAAAACAATGTAAGAACGATTCAGCAGCCATATGACGCTCTGCCAGCCATGATGTATAATGCAAAAAGACTATAGAACAAGCTCAGGAGGGATTCTTTCAATGCGTCTGGATCGTATACTGGCTAACTCAGGCTATGGATCGCGTTCCACCGTCCGCAGCCTGATCCGCAGCGGCCGAATCAGTGTTGCCGGCCAAACCGTGCGTGACCCTGGCCTGGCGGTTCAGGATGAAGCGATGGATAGAATTGTCCTGGACGGACAGCCCATAACGGTTAGGCGCTATATTCACCTCATGTTGTATAAACCGGCCGGTCTGGTGACTGCGCTCACCGATCCGCGCCTGCCGACGATTGCGGATCTGATTCCGGACGCTTTCAACAACAGCGGCCTGGTACCGGTCGGACGCCTGGACAGGGATGCGACCGGCCTGCTTCTGCTGACCAATGATGGCACGTTAAACCATCGCCTGGCCAGTCCGCGCTGGGGCATCTGGAAATCGTACCGTCTGACCTATCTGGGCGATACGTTTCATGAAGATTTATGCTGTTTGTTTGCTGCGGGTTTGCTGCTGCCGAATGGTGAAAGATGCTTGCCTGCGATCCTGGGGCTGCGTGGCAACCATGAGGCAGACCTGCAGATCCATGAAGGCAAATTTCATCAAGTCAAACGCATGGTCGCTGCTGTTGGCAGGGAAGTCCAGACCCTGCACCGGTACGCCCTGGGGCCGTTGGTATTGGACCCTCAGCTGTGCGCCGGTCAATCTCGCCTGTTGACAGACAAAGAAGCGGCCGCTATGTACCGGTCAGTACAGTTGCAGCCGCCTTAAATCAGCATCTATAAAAGTGGTTTACTGATTCAGCTCATCGCTCAGAGAATCCAGATAGGCATCGCGCTCAGCATGCATGTACTCATAGTCACGGATCCAGTACTCCAGAAAATCAGTGACTTGCCCGACATCTTCCGCCTTGAACCCAATGGTTAAAATCTGACTCCTGCCAAAAAGGCCCAGGCCTTCCATCAGTTGCAGTTCTGTGACATCCAGCCCGCTGATCGGCAAAGACTCATCAGCGTTCATAGCCTCTTCATCAGGCCAGATCTCAGCGGCACGCTCTTCTTGCTCATAGTCTTCAAACAAGACACGGCGCACGGGTTTTATCTTGGCCAGCACATCCGCAGGCAGATCCTGCAGCCGGTCATAGAGGCTGCTCAGATCTAAAAAGACATCCTGCGGGGCATACTGGTCATAAACGCTTTGCTCGCAAACGAACATTTCGATGCTCTCTCCGGTCATGATGGCCATCATTTTCATCAGGTAGGCATAATCGCTTTCCGGATTTGAACCCATGGACAAACCCTGGCCGGTCTGTGTGGCTTCAGGGGTATCCTGCTGGAAGGAGAGCGGCAGATACTGGTATTCCACAATTTCCACACCGTCAATACTGTCCTTGATGTACTTCTTTACGCGTTCATCAACATCATCGGCTGTGGCAAATTGTCCGGCGACAACCGCCTGGAAGTCCGGGTCCTCTCTGGACGCGATGGTATAAATCAGCGAACCAAGAAAAACAGCTGTAATGATGATCAGCAGCAGCGGCAGTCGGCCATAATGCCAAATATTGCTCCATTCACGGCGTTTTTTGCCGAAAATCACTTTTTCCATGCGGGGATCAATTGGCAAAGGCTCAACATAACGTCCGGTCAGGATGTCATAGGCTAAAGTGATTTCTTCGGTTTTCTTGATTGTTTCCGGGTCATTCCGGCCGCGATACCTTTTGAGCAGCATTGTATAACGCGTCTCAATTTCGGACGAATTCGCTTTGGGGTTTAATTCCAGAATGCGGTAACACTCTGCTTTTGATAACATTTCATCACCACCAATGCTATTCTAGCGTCATGATGTGGCAGGAGTTTGTGCGTTTGTTAATTTCCTGAAAACTCACAAAGACATGCTTGTTGCCCTTTTTTAGCCAGCATTTGGTCAGCGCAGCGGTTTCATGGTCGGGAAAAGCAGGACATCCCGAATGGACGGTGCGTCGGTCAAGAGCATGACCAGTCGGTCGACACCCATGCCCAGGCCACCGGTCGGCGGCATGCCGTATTCCAGTGCCAGGCAAAAATCCTCATCCAGCAGGTTGGCTTCTTCATCCCCTGCTTCACGCTTCTTAAGTTGAGCCGCAAAGCGCTCCCGCTGATCCAGCGGATCATTCAATTCTGAATAGGCATTGGCATATTCCCTGCCGCCGATAAACAACTCAAAACGTTCAGTTAGTTCCGGATGACCTTGTTTTTTCTTGGTCAGCGGAGACACTTCAATGGGATAGTCCATGATGAAGGTCGGCTGAACCAGCTCGTCCTCACAATAGGCTTCAAAAAAGAGGTTCATGATATCACCGCGATGCATTCCCTTGGTGACGCCATCCAGATGGCGTGAAACAGCCAGTTCGTGCGCAGTCTTGTCGTCCGGGACTGTATCAAAATCCAAGCCGGCATATGTGCGGATGGCCTCAGTCATGGTTAAACGCCGGTAGGGTGGTGTCAGATCGATGGTCTGCCCCTGCCAGGTGATGACCGTCTTGCCGTGAACAGCCGTGGCTGCCGCCGCGATCAGACACTCCGTCAGATCCATCATGCCCTGGTAGTCTGTATAAGCCTGATAGGCTTCCAGCAGGGTGAACTCCGGGTTGTGCTTGATGGACAGTCCCTCGTTGCGAAACTGGCGGCCAATCTCGTAGACCCTCTCGAAACCTCGGACGATCAGCCGTTTCAGATAGAGCTCCGGAGCAATGCGCAGGAACAGGTCAACATCCAGGGCATTGTGATGGGTCACAAAAGGCCGGGCCGACGCGCCACCAGGGATCAGGTTCAGTATGGGCGTTTCCACTTCAATAAATGACTGCTGCTCCAGTTCTTGTCGCAGTGTGCGGATGATCAGGCTGCGCCGGGTAAAGGTGTCACGCACCTCCGGATTGACAATCAGATCGAGGTAGCGCTGACGGTAGCGCTTGTCCGTATCTTTCATTCCATGTTATTTTTCCGGAAACGTGCGCAGCGATTTAGCCAGCAAGCTCTAGGCAGTGGTTTTTATGGGTATTTCGCCACGACGGGTGCGAAAGACTTCGCCATTGACGCCGACCAGATCGCCGATATCCAGTTTTTGCCACGCATCATAAGCTTCTTCGCCCAGGGCATCAATTTTTGTAAACAGCTGTATGCGTCCCAGACGGTCTGCCAGATCCGTAAAGCTGACCTTGCCCATACCTCTTTTGCTCATAATGCGGCCTGCCATAGAGACCGTCTGGCCTTCCAACGCGTCAAAGCGCTCCAGAATGTCCGCACTGTGATGGGTTACCGGCCAGGTCACTTCAGCAAACGGATCATTTCCCGCCGAGGCTAACTCACGCAGTTTCTGCAGGCGGATCTGCACTTGCTCCTGTATGTCCAGTTCAGGTGTTTCTGCGTTTACCTGCTGCCTCCCCTGCTCCGGCTGGTTTGTATCCGTCTGGTTGTTTTGCTGCATAGGATCTCCTCTTTCAGGTTAAGGCACCGGTTGGCTCAACTGCCGTCCGGTGCCTGTCATCATACATTGTTCTTCAGCCGGCTTGCGGTCAGGACGGGCGTGAGATTTTGACAATGCGATAGCGCAGGATGCCGGACGGGGTGCGGACATCGACAAGCTGACCTTTCTTTTTGCCTATTATGGCAGCGCCCACCGGAGAGTCACTGGCTATTTTATTGTTGAAAATATCCTGTTCTTTGTTGCCTACCAGCAAGTACTCCATCTCCTCCTGGGTTTCTTCATCACGAAGCTTGACTACGGCACCTAGGGAAACTTTCGTTTTGCTGATCTCATCTTCTTCAATCAAGCGGGCATTCTTGAGGATAGACTCTATCTCCATAATCCGCATTTCGTTTTCCGCCTGGGCAGTCTTGGCATCATCGTATTCAGAGTTTTCGGAAAGATCGCCCAGTGCACGGGCTTCTTTAAGCCGTTCAGAAATTTCCGCGGCATTGACGGTCTTGCGCTGGTCAAGTTCGTCCTGAAGGTTCTTAATTCCCTCATAAGTCATTTCATAGATTTTTTCAGCCATTTGTCTGGCTCCTTTCTGGTTCAAGCGCTTCCTGTATTCCTGACACAGGCTTTACGGTCTTCGTTCGCTTTCTTTCTGGATCACATCATGTGCCCCCCCCTCAACAATGCTTGTTGAAGAAACGACAACAAGGCGGGCTTTCTCTTGTAGTTCCTGTATGGTCAGTGATCCGCAGGCACACATGGTGGAGCAGATCTTGGTCAGGGTCACATCCAGATTGACTTTCAGTTTTCCGGCATAAGGCACATAGGAGTCAACCCCTTCTTCAAAGGTCATCTTATCCTTTTCAGCGCTGCTGCCGTCATCATATCGCTGCCAGTTGCGGGCCCGGTTGGAACCCTCGCCCCAGTACTCCTTTACGTACGTCCCGTTGACAAGCAGCCGGCGGGTCGGACTTTCATCGAAACGGGCGAAATAACGGCCAAGCATGATAAAATCTGCACCCATGGCCAAGGCCAGCGGCATATGGTAATCATACACGATACCGCCATCCGAGCAAATGGGGATATAAACGCCGGTTTCCCGAAACCAGGCATCGCGGGCGGCTGCCACGGCCATAACCGCGGATGCCTGACCGCAGCCAATGCCCTTCTGCTCTCGCGTGATGCAGATCGAACCGCCGCCAATGCCGACCTTGACAAAATCCGCGCCGGCTTTAGCCAGGAAACGGAAGCCTTCAGCATCAACAACATTGCCGGCGCCGACCATGACTTCGTCGCCATATTGATTCCGGATCCAGGTCAGCGTTTCCTGCTGCCATTCAGAAAAGCCGTCTGACGAGTCGATGCAAAGGATGTCTGCTCCGGCGTCAATGAGGGCTGGAACGCGATCGCGGTAATCACGTGTATTGATGCCGGCACCGACTGTCAGGCGTTTATGGGCATCCAGCAGTTCATAGGGGTTTTCTTTGTGTTCGTCGTAGTCCTTGCGGAAAACCATCGCCACCAGCTCGTTTTCATCATTGACAATCGGCAGCTGGTTGATTTTGTGATCCCAGATGATGTCATTGGCTTCACTGAGGTTGATGCCTTCCCGGGCATAAACCAGCTGATCAAAGGGTGTCATGAACGATTTCACTGGTGTTTCCAGTTGTGTGCGGGAAATACGGTAGTCACGGCTGGTGACAATACCCAGCAGCCGTCCGGTTGCGGTTCCATCAGAAGTAACCGCGATGGTCGAATGGCCGGTCCTGGCTTTCACCGCCAGGACATCAGACAGGGTGGCGTCCTGCATGACATTCGCGTCACTGGTGACAAAGCCGGCTTTGTATTTTTTTACCCTGCGAACCATTTCAACCTGGCTGGCTATCGGCTGTGACGCGAAGATAAAAGAAAGTCCGCCGCTGCGGGCCAGGGCGATGGCCATGCCGTCATCTGAAACGGCCTGCATAATTGCTGAAACCAGCGGTATGTTGATGCGCAGGCGGCTCTTCTCTTTACCTTTACGATATCGGACAACAGCTGTGGTAAGATCAACGCGGTGCGGTACACAGTCTTTTGTCGTCAGGTTGGGAACCAGCAGATACTCACTGAAAGTCCTGGATTCCTGCTCAAAGATCATGGCCATGGTGGTTCACCTCCATCTTGTGTTTACTTGCGCGGCCTGCTTGACCTGTTTCATTGACAGCAGCTGTCAGAAAGGCGATAAAAAGCGGATGCGGGCGGATGGGTCGTGAGCTAAACTCAGGATGGAAGATGACGCCGACAAACCACGGATGATCTGCTAACTCAATCGCTTCAACCAGTCGCTCATCAGGAGATAATCCGGAAAAAACCAGGCCGGACTTCTGGAGCAGGTCGGTATAATCATTATTGAATTCCCAGCGATGGTGGTGTCGCTCACGGACTGAAGGCTGCGCATAGGCTGCAGCCAGATGTGTGTCTGCCTGGATCTGGCAGGGATATGCACCGCGCCGCATCGGTAGCTGCAGCGTGTTGAGCAGGCCATTTGATCGCACAAGATCATCACCGTTTCCCGGCATGACAAAGAGCGGTGTACAGGCAGTCTCTGCCTCGGCTGAATGGGCATCATCCAGGCCGGCACAGCGCCGGGCATGGGCGACAACCCCCATCTGCATACCCAGACCAATGCCCAGATAAGGTTTGCTGCTGCGAATCGCGTAATCAGCAGCCTGAATCATGCCTTCCATACCACGTGGGCCATAACCGCCTGGAACCAGAATAGCGGCGACATCACCCAGGTAGCGCTCCGCAGCGGCTGCGTCCACCAGGGCTTCTGCGTCAACCCATTTCACAGCAACTTTGTCGCCATGGGCGATACCGGCATGGCGCAGGGCCTCCAGCACACTAAGATAAGCGTCTCTTAAAGCGTTATATTTGCCGACAAGGGCAACACGCACAGGCCGCATAGCCTGGCGGTCGCGCACAATCAGCTGCCTCCAGGCCTCCAGGTCGGCCGGCTCGTCCGGATCAGTATCAAGCTTGAGTTTACGGATAACTTGAGTGGCCAGGCCTTCCCCGTCAAGGGTCAAAGGCAGATGGTAGACCGTGTCCACATCAATGTTCTGGATCACACAATCCGTAGCGACATTGCAGTATAGCGCTATTTTTTCCTTGACCTCGTCATCCAGCTCATGTTCGCTGCGACAGATCAGGATATCCGGCTGAACACCCAGTGAACGCAGTTTTTGCACACTGTGTTGTGTCGGTTTTGTTTTTGTCTCTCCGGAATTTTTCAGATAGGGAATCAAGGTTACATGGATAAAGAGGACGTTCTCGTGGCCTACTTCATAGCTGACCTGGCGGATTGCTTCAATATAAGGAAGGCTTTCCATGTCTCCCACCGTTCCGCCGACTTCCGCGATCAGCACATCCGGCCGGTCAACGCGGTTTTCCTGGTAGATATGTTTTTTTATTTCATTGATGATGTGCGGCACGACCTGTACGGTTGTGCCGCTGAAGCCACCTTCGCGCTCACGCTGCAGGATATCACGGTAGATCATACCTGTCGTGATGTCACTGGTGCAATCCAAATTGATATCTGTGAAACGTTCGTAATGACCGACATCGAGATCAGTTTCGGCGCCATCATCAGTGATGAATACCTCGCCATGCTGTGTCGGGCTCATCAGGCCGGGATCGATATTGATGTAGGGGTCGAATTTCTGATTGGAAACGCGGATGCCACGCGCCTTGAGAAGACACCCGAGCACCGCCGCGGTGATCCCTTTTCCAATGCCGGAAACAACACCGCCAGTTACAAATACATATTTTGTTGCCATCTGATATCCCCCTGCTGACTTCATTGCGCATGAAACCCGGCATCGCTTGCATTCTGCTGGTATGCCGATGATTACATGATATTGTAAAGATTTACAGGCGGACTGTCAACGCATCCCTGCGGTTCATTTCAAAGGAATTCAATCTGCTTCAACCCTATTTGCCATCATGGGCCCAAAACCGCAGGCGGCTTCATGTACGGCCCTTCCCCTTCATCTGGCGCGGTTTAAAGAGATATACCAGCGGCAGAAGCAGCACACAGGTGATCAGTATCTCCGGAATCATGTAGGTGGCGTTATACCCCAGGGAGTACAGCCATACATTCTGCCCTTCCGGCGTGTAGCTGGCAAAGAAGATGACACCTGACAGGACATGCGCCAGCAGACGTCCCAGCATCGCAACCGTTACGGCCAGCGGAATGCGGTACAGCGGCATGAGGCTGATACGGCGCAGAACATGGCGTTCACTCCGCCGTTGCTGTGCAGGAGCGGCAAAGAGACCCGCCAGGCCAAGCAAGCCGAAGGCGATCGGAAAATCGAGAAAAATGGATGCCCAGTGAGCTGCATAGGGGGCAATGATAAACTGCAGGGCGCCATAAACGATGGCAATACCGAAGCCCCAGACCGGTCCAAAGGCCAGGGCACAGAAAATGATCGGCAGCATGGAGCCGATGGTCAGCGAACCACCCTGCGGCATTCTAATCACTGTAAAGATCGACAAAAGCGTACCCAGCGCTATGGCCATACCGCCACTTGCTGTCGCCAGAACCAGTTCTCTTGTTTTCTGCTGCGTCTGTTTGGGATTTTGTGTGTTCTCTTGCGTTTTCATAGGTCCCTCCTTCAGGTCTGCACAATTGATCTCCGGTGGACGGAGATCTTGATCGGCCGGAGGCTTTTTTCGAAACGAAAAAGCTCTCCTTGCGCCGGTTGGACAAGGAAAGCTTCAATCAGCCTGATTGTCCCTCCGCCGGCATTATCCGGTTCAGGTATTAGGGTCGATACCTGCAGGTATCCTCTCAGCCGACTACCGTCAGCTCCCCTCTTGAATGGTTCTATTATACCTCTAGCAAACCTTTGTGTAAACAGGGCAGGGCGAAAACAGGCAGTCTGCTGTATGAAAAAAGCCTGCCCGGCTGCGTCTGGGCTATGATCTCATCAGCGCTTCAATTTCCCAAGCTTCGCGCGGGATCGCCTGGGAAAGAACACGGCATCCGTCTTCTGTGACCATTACATCATCTTCAATGCGCATGCCTATGTTGATGGCCGGCATATAAACACCAGGTTCAACCGTCAGCACCATACCGGGTTCCAGTGCCGCTGACCGATCCGATACATCATGGACATCCAGCCCGAGATGATGGGAAACATTATGCCAGAAATAATCTGTAACAGCTTCATCCTCACGCATGAATCCGGCTTCTGTCAACCCTTGGCGTGCGGTTTCTCGGCAGGCTTCGTTGATGGCTGCCAGTGTGATACCGGGGCGGATCGTGGCAAACGCGGTTTCCTGACAACGGCGAACGATATCATAAACCTGACGCTGACGCGGGGAAAAACGGCCGCTGGCCGGAAAAACACGGGATATATCGGCACATAGGCCGCCCACGATAGCTCCGACATCAACTTGGACAAGATCTCCGGCATTAATGGGCGCATACGGCGTCATATAATGCAGGCAGAAAATATTTTTTCCGCTGGCCACAATTGAAGCAAACGCGGGACTAAGGCAGCCTTCATCTGCCAGAACGCTGGAGAACGCTGACCAGAGGTGATATTCCATCAGGCCGGGCCGAAGGCGTCGCAGCATGGCGGCAATACCTTTGCCAGTCAAATCGATGGCTTTGCCCAGCTGTTCCAACTCGGATTCCTGCTTCACCATGCGTAAGCCGGTCAGCAAGGGTTCAAGGTCATGTACAGCAGCCAGCAGATCAGGATAATCTGTTCCCAGCCAGGTCCGCAGTTCTCTATACTGCTCGTCTTTCGCAGAGCCATCCAGCCATAAAGGCAAAGCGCCGGTTGCCAACAAGGCAGCCACATCAGTCTTCATCTGGCTGGTTAAGCGGATATCCGTTAGCCCGGATAAAGCCGAAGCTTCTTCCCGGCTGGCCAGGTGTCCGCGCCAGCGTTCATGCATCGAATCCTGCTCCGGAACATAAAGCACCTGCTGCGATTCTGCTC
>JAAYLM010000477.1 GCA_012521915.1 Oscillospiraceae bacterium
CCTGAAAACAGCTCACTTCAGTACAATTTAAATGATCACTGGATTAGATCTATTCGTTGTTATATTTTCCCGTAACGAATATCGAATTAGGAGCATCCAATCCGAACAGTTTTTTGTTCCGATGATCTTTCCAGCGGGAAAAACGGCGTTCGAGATTATGCTCAATAGAATATCCAAATGTTAGGACAGATCTTCCACTCTTCTTATAACTTGATTTCCAAACTATAAATCTTCCATCAACAATTTTTGAAAACAGTACTGCATAACGCCAAAAGTCAGTATTATCATTTGTCTCACACATTTTTTCAAACCAGTGTTTTGCCCATAAGTTGCGTTCGTCAGGGCAAACGCATAAAAGAGAAATGAAAACCTGAAAAGCCTATCAATAGCAAGATAAACTACGTATAGGGGATTGCAGATGAAATGCGATTCCCAATCGTTTTTCCTCTGGATGTATAGTATAATATATTATACGCATTGCAAAGGAGGGAAAGTATGTCACATTATCCGGACTGGGTGAACGCATTCAAGGTAAAGGGGACATCCATCAAGAAGGTCGGCAAGGAGTACTACCTGTATCGTTCCACATCAAAGCGGGTCCCGGGCAAGAAATATCCACAGCCGGTGCAGGAGTACATCGGAATCATAACCAGAGAGGGCGTGGTTAAGACTTATGTGCGGAAAATATCCACGGACAGAGTAAAGGTCTACGAGTATGGGATGAGTTTTGTGCTGCAATCACGACTACCGGAGACATTTTTGATCAACGCTCACGATAAGGAAACGTTGTATTTTGCCTTCCTGCACATTGTGAAGCACGTTTCTCCGAATAGCTATCTTTTGAGGAATAAGGATCTGCCGTGTTTGTCCGACTTGCATATCAACTTGAATGTGCAATTAAAAAGATACGAGCGTCTTACAGGAATATCCATAGAAGATCTGCGGCCACTGTCGGAATTGTATCTTGTTGAGACGAAGGAATGCGACATGTTGTCGGAAGTCACACCAGAAATGAGCAGACTATTAGCCAGATTGGGGGTCAAGATTGATGCAGTATAAATTTGAGCCGCTCAACACGTTGGCGGCAGTATTCGGCAGCATAGAAGATCCACGGGACAATCGGGGGAAGCGGCACAAACTGCTGGACATCTTCATCTTGACCGTGTTCGGCCTTTTATGGGGACACACCGATTTCACGAATATGGCGATTGAGCTAAAATACTACGAGGTGTATTTCACCGAGCTGCTGGGACTTGCAAGCGGTATCCCGTCCCATGACACATTCAGCGCAGCCTTCAGCATCATCAATCCAGCAGAGTTCCTTGAATGCTTTATTCAATGGATCGTCGACTTGACATGTCCCGAGGGGAAACATGTGGCGATCGACGGGAAAGCCGTCCGCGCCGCCTGCGAAAAAGTATACCGCAAGAAAGTACCCATCCTGATCAATGCGCTCATGGTAGACACAGGCATCTGCATCGGGCAACTGAGAGTGGAGACAAAGACAAACGAAATCAAGGGAATTCCTGAATTGCTGGACTGGCTGGATCTAAGGGGCGCCGTTGTGACCACAGACGCCATCGGGTGCCAAAAGGAAATCACCAAAATTCTTCTTGGCAAGGGTGCAGATTTTGTTTTGCCGGTAAAGGATAATCAGGCGAACCTGCACCATGATATCAAGTTGGAAATGGACACGATCATTGCCCAACAGCAGCTTGAAGCATCAGCAGCCAAGAAATATGCGGAAAAAGGAATAACGATTGCGATGCCATTCACCGATATGTTAGGCATTCATCAGGAATTTGATCAAGGTCACTCAAGGATAGAACGCAGAACCTATTATGTCTGCAATGACGCCCCGCATGTTTTCAAAGAGGATTGGCCGGACGTAGCGGCTGTCGGCATGGCCGTCAGGGAACGTCTTGTCATCCATCGTGGCGAGGATGGGGAGATAACGGATGAAGAGCCCACAGTAGAAACAGAAACCTATATCATCAGCAGGCCCATGAAGGCTGAAGAGTTTGCGTGCTATTCAAGACACCACTGGGCGATTGAGAACAGCCTGCACTGGGTTCTGGATGACGCGTTACGGGAAGACCGCTGTACGGCAAGAAAAGGTCATGCAACAGAGAACATTGGCCTCATGCGAAAAATCGTTTACAATTTGCTAAAACTGGACAGCGCTGTTCAACATATGTCTGTGCGGGCCAAGCAAGTATACTACCGTAATAATCCCGACGCTGTATGCAGGCTGCTCTTTGAGGTCGTTCCAGGCATCAGCAGATAGCGCTCTCATCTTCATGCGATAAGCAGATAGAGGTCGATGCTTATAACCAGGTCGACCCTTGGCTTGTTGCAGCTTTTCTGCTCCTTTGGCTGTGTTGGCCGTTACAAACAATGTTGGCCGTTGCCGCCCGCCCCAGATTGTCGTGCCTTATGCCGCTCCTGTTGCTCGTTCCACTCTTTTATGCGTTTGCCCTGATCAGTGATTGTGTTGGCTTGTTCTTTCCGTGTATAATGC
>JAAYLM010000478.1 GCA_012521915.1 Oscillospiraceae bacterium
CTTCTTTGCAGAACGGTACGATTCCTATTGATTCATACCCTCCTGCGAACGATTCTATGTCGTCCGGCAACGATATGCAGGCACCACAAACAGTAAAAGCTGCTCGAATCAATGCATCTGGTCTGGTTGGCGTTCTCCTCTCGAACATTTTTATTGGCATTCCGCTTTGGCTGACGATCTTTTCTCTGCTGACCGGCTTTTGGGCCGGAGCAGGATCCATTGGCGCGGCCGCTGTTGTCTTGTTTGTCTTAGCTGTTTTCCAGGCAGGCGTGATCAGCCTGATCTTAATGCTTTTTGGCCTTTCCCTGGTCTCGCTGAGCATATTGTGCATCGTTTTACTGGTTTATCTGACCCGCTGGTTGATCATGGGGCTGCGTGCCTGGATCAAATGGAACCGCAGGCTTGTTATCGGAGGTAAAACCCTATGAAAAGAACAGGATTGATCGTCCTTATTGTCATTTGCCTGGTTGTCTTTATCGCCACACTGGCTGGCGGTATCCTGCTCACAATAAACAATATTGGATGGCAGGACCTGCTAGACGAATCTCGCCTGCAAGAGCATGTGCAGAAAATCACACAAAACATCAACATCCAATCCTGGCTTCCGGGGAAACGCACAGCCTTCACCATCGATGAAAGCATTGACCTGGACCTGAGTAAAATCCGTTCTATTGATCTATCAACTGTCAGCGAATCCATTACCGTCCTTCCTGTCACCGGTAAAGGCCAGGCCAGGTTGAACGGAAACTATACCGCAGCCACGCCTCTGAGGTTTGAGGCTGCAATACAGGGAGACACCCTTCACATAAAACCGGAATACCCGCGTCTGGGCATATTTTTCAGTGACCTGCACCTTACCGTGGAAATTCCTGATACATTTGATGGCGACTTGAGCATCTATTCAGTATCTGGTGAGATCCAACTGCCTGGAACCAGCGCGAAAGACTGGCAAAACATTGACCTTAAAACCATATCCGGCGGTATCAAGGCAGATCGTGCGGATTATTCCCAGATAAGGCTTGTCTCTGTATCCGGGAGGGTTGATCTTGGGGAAATCAGTGCAAAAGTCGACTGCAGAACAACATCAGGTTCCATAAAGCTTGACTATGCGACTTTTCAGGACACAACTGTGAAGAGCGTTTCTGGAACAGTCGATATCATGCTTCCGGCACAGACAGACGTATCTGTACGCTACGCAACGGTTTCAGGCTCTTTCAGCGATCAGGATCTTCCGCTTGTAGGTGATAGCCAGAACGCAAGGCGTTATAGCGGTAAAATGGGCGACGGACACCTGCTTTTGGATGTTGACACAACATCCGGATCCCTGCACCTGGTGGCGCGATGAACCGGGCATGTCACCCGTTTGCCCTTCAGGAGCAGCTGACCATCACCAGGTCTTTCAGGGCATTGAAACGTGCTTCCTTGATACCAGGAACCAACATGATATCCTCGATACACGCAAAAGATCCGTTTTCTTCGCGAAATGCCAGAATAGCCTGAGCTGTAGCCGGCCCGATACCTGGCAGAGAGGCCAGTTCAGTCAGATCCGCCCGGTTGAGATCGACGAGTCCTTGTCCCCCAGTGCTTTCACGCAGTTGAAAATTATATCCTGATGCCTCTTCTTCTTGCGTCGGCAGGCGGATCAGCTGATTCATGGTGATGGCTGCGGCCAGATTGATATGGTCCGCAGCGGCGTCTTCTGTCAGTCCTCCAGCCATTTCAATTAATTCATAAAGATAGGTACCCGGTTTGATCTGATAAATGCCTGGATGGTGCACCGCACCAACCAGGTAAACCGGAATAAGCGTTGGCTCATCCGCCAGTGGGGATTCTGAGATGTTTTTATCTGGCAGGGTTATTGCCTCCGTTTCCCTTTTTTCAGACTCAGGCAATCCTGCTGGATCCCTGTTGATCAGGCATTCGGAAGGCCCGCTCCGATCCAGTAAAGCCAGCAAAACAAGCATCAGGCAGAAAAGCAGCCAGCCAAAAGTCAGGATAGGTTTTGTCGTTTTTTTATCATCTTTTCTATACATAGCCAAAGCATATAGAAAAGGAGACGGTATAGACCATCTCCTTTTCGTCAAAACCTGGCAAAAGGTCATCGTCAGCTAGACGCGCGCGCTGCGCCAGAGTTTTTCCAGGTTGTAGAAATCGCGCTCTTCAGTATGAAACAGATGGACAACAACATCAGCGTAATCCATCAAGATCCAGCGTCCGCTGTTATAGCCTTCAATATGTTCCGGCTGCCGCTGATACTGTTCTTTGAGGTTCTTTTCCACATCACCGGCCAGCGTTCTGATGTGTGTCACGGACGTTCCGGTCGCGATGACAAAGCGATCTGCCAGAATGGTCTTCTCTTCCAGGTCAATGACCTCAATATCACGGGCTTTCTTTTCGGTCAGAATAGCTTTAATCGCAGAGGCAGTTTGTTCTGCTGTCAAAAGGCATAACCTCCTTTCTGTCCGCCTGTGGCGAACTGTACTACAGGTTGATTATATCATTTTAGCCGTAATGACGCGAGCGCGCCATTCATCCCTGCCGTACAACACGGTTATGCCGCCTGATAAGCAAAGATAAAGGCCAATACCTTATTTGCGTGCGGCAATACGCGTATCCATATCTGTCAAGGCCTGCCGGGCATATGGATGCACCGGCTTGGATGATTTTTGCAAGTATTGGTTGATTTCCTGAAGGCATATGCGTGTCGCCTGGTCAAGGTCGTCTTCCGCGAACAGCCTGATGGTGTCCAGATTGGCATAGGTTCTGGCAGGCTCTACCTTGTCCGCGACAAACAGGATCTGGTCAAGCCGGTTCATATCCGCGCAACCTGTGGTATGGCAGTGAATTGCCTGTAGAATCAGTGGATCGTTGATGTTAAATTTTTCAGC
>JAAYLM010000479.1 GCA_012521915.1 Oscillospiraceae bacterium
CAGGGGCAGCGCAGTTTGCAGCAGAACCTGCTGGCTGACCAGACCGGAAGCCTCAGTGCCATCCGTCAGGAAAGCCAGGAGTCTCTTGAGAAGCTGTCGTCGCTCTATACCCGCACGCTGCAGGTGCAGCGCCAGCATCAAGAACAAGTACTGGCTGACCTGCAGCAAAAGGCAGAAAAATCGGTCAGCAGCCTGGAGACAGCCTTAAGCCAGCTGGCCACAGGCTTGCAGGACCGCCAGACTGGCTCCCTGCGCCAGATCAGTGAACAACAGGCACAGGCACTGGCGGCAATCAGCGGACATCAGAAAACAGCCCTTACGGATATGGAGACGCGCCAGAATGAACAGGCGGCGTTCTGGCAGTCACGCTATTCCGAGATGACCGCAGCCTGGACAGCCCATCAGGAACAAGCCTGGCAGCAGCTTGCTGAAGCCAGCCAAAGAAACTGGCAAAACCTCAGTGACAAGCTGTCTGCTTTGCTGCAGTCGCTGGACCAGGGGCAGCGCAGTTTACAGCAGAACCTGCTGGCTGACCAGACCGGAAGCCTCAGCGCCATCCGTCAGGAAAGCCAGGAGGCTCTTGAGAAGCTATCATCACAGTACACCCAAACCCTGCAGTAACAGCGCCAGCATCCGGAGAAGGTTCTAACTGATCTGCTGCAAAAGGCTGAACAGTCGGTCAGGAGCCTGGAGACAGCCTTAAACCAGCTGGTTAGCGGTCTGCAGACCCATCAGGCTGATTCTCTGCGCCAGATCAGTGATCAGCAGGCACAGGCGCTGGTGTCAATCAGCGGACATCAGCAAACAACCCTTACAGCCATGAGCGAACGGCAGAATGAAGTCATGGATGGCTTTCTCAGCCGGCAGGTCACGGCTCTGGAAGCCATCCGGCAAAGTCAGCAAGAATCCCTGAGCACCATCCAGGAACGCCTGAATGCCGGCCTGGCAAAGATCGACAGCACCCAGCTGCAGGCTCTGGAAGGTTTCAGCCAGACCCAGCTGCAGGCCATCGATCGCCTGGCCAGGCAGCAGAGCGACGATGTCGCCAAGCTGCTCAGCCAGTTTTCCGGACAGGTATCCGACATCCTGGCCCGCTACCTGGCACCGGTCACCGACCGGCTCAGCGAGTCGGCCGACGCGCTGGTCTCAGCCCAGTCCTACGCGCGCGATGTGCAGGAAACCCTGCTCATGCAGAAAGAGCAGGCCCGCGTCCTGGAAGAAAGCATCCACGATGTGCTCGACCAGTTTGTCGCGACGCGCCAGAACATGATCGAGGATCTGGATACTTTGGCCGGCTCCACCCGCACCATGGGCGAGTCTGCTGCGACCATGAGCGCTATCTACGCCGGCAGCCAGACTGGCCTTTCCGATGCCATCCAGCAGATGTCCGACCATATGCAAGGTCTTTCCGGCGCGTTGACCGATGTCCTTAACGGATCGGCCGAGCAAACCAGGCAGCTGCAGGCCCAGGCCAATGAAACCTACGAGATCAACCAGCAGCAGCTCGACACGATGCGCGGCCAGATCGACATACTCAGCAATGACCTGGCGGTACGCATCGACCAGCTGATGATCGGCTTCTCCCAGCTGACCGAAGACCTGATCAACAACGTGCGTTCCACCATCGACGACCAGAACAACCAGCTGGGCGGCGGACTCAAGCTGCTGACCGAGACCATGGCCGACGAAGCGCGCAGCATCAGCCTCTATGCCCAGCAGATCAACATGGACATCAACCAGCTTAACGGCACCCTGGGTGAGGCTGTCGGCAACTTCTCAGAAGGCATCCAGAGCGAATTGACCGGTGTCCTTAGCCGCTTTGATGACGTGACATCGGATATCCTGCGCCGCTTGTCGGTCGCGGCCTCAGAACTGGGGGATGCTGTGGAGAATCTGCCGGATGTGATCCGGACAAGCCGCGAGGAAACGAGACAGGCAGATAAGGAAAACGACAGTTGAATGCCTTTGTCCTGCAAAAAAAAGCTTGTCAGAACGGCTTTTGCCGTTTATGCTATTGTTACAGATTTATTACATCATACATCCAGCCCGAACAGCAGTCAGGCTTTTCGGGTGATGCCGGACCAGCTGATGGATCGATACACATAAGTCAGTCCGCACAGCGGGAGATACCTGTCAATGTCAGATAAGATGTTTCTATAAAAACAAGGAAAAGGGGGAGGATCTTCAGCAATGCTGCAGCCGGGTGATTTACAACTGAATCACGTACGCCAGGAAATCAGCCGCAGGATCGCTTTTCCCGAAGAACTGGCAGATTTTATTGACGAGACTGCCGGTCATTCGCTGTTGGCTGAAATCGCTGATTGTTCCACGCCGGAAGACCGCCTGACCTTGACCTACAGCCTCAGCCGCAAAAGGCTTAACGACCTTTTTGCAGCTGTCCTGACCTTGTCCGCCGCTGCCGGGGAAGACCAGCTGCACCATCTGCTGGAGATCTTCCGTCTGCGGGCCACCCTGTCCTTGACCCGCACCGCCTGGGCTTATTACCAGCGGCAATACCCCAATGACCGGCTGGGCCGTGTGCTGTTCACTTTGGTACGCGCGCTGCCCGAGCAGGATAACGACCCGGATTTTCTAAAAGAGCTTAAACAGGTGACCATCGACCACCTGCTGCCCCGTCGTCTGGCCGAACGACTGCACGCTTCAGCTTCGGACCGTGCCATCCGCCTGCCGATCCGGCCGGCTGCCCCGGCATCAACAGACAACCAAGAGAATCTGCTGGGTATGGTGCCGCTCAGCCGGCTGCGTGAGCAGTTTCCCCTGCTGGCCGCCTACACCAGCCTATCCGCTTTGCCGGATGAGCAAAAAGCCAGCAACAGCTGCCTCACCAGCGGATTATGCGGCTACATGGTGCGGATGGCCATGATGCCTGACACGCCTTTTGCCGCCGCTTTTATGACCGCCTGGTTCCAAAGGGCCAATGACCAGGACCTTTACCTGAACGCTGACCTGTTCATCCAGGCGCTGCGTGTCAGCCGGCATACGTCCCAGCAGGCTTTGCTGCGCCGTTTTCTTAACGATTATCGCCTGGCTGAGCGTTGGGAACCCATCAACCAGGTTATTCTGGCTTTGTTTGGCGTTCCTGAGCTGAAGCAGGCCGTGCCGCCCGAACAGCGCGCGCCAGAAAAACCGGAGCCTTCAGCCCGGCCGGCGGTCCGTCAGGATCCGCCGCCTGCGCCACAGCAGCCACAGCCTGATGTTCAGCCGCAGACCAAAGCGCAGACCTCTTTACCGCATCAGGAAAAAGGTATATTCAGCTGGCTGCGCGGCCGCCGCAACCGTAAAGACTCAGCGCTGGAAGCAGAGCAAAAGCAGGAAACACCGGCAGCACCTGTCGTGCAGCCGCAAGATAAAAGCGTGGCGGAAACCAACAAGGCTGATGCCGATGCTGATAAAGCACCCCGGACCGACACAGGTGAACACGAGCAGGACAACCCATTATCCTCTTCCGTCCAGCCGGACAGCCGTTTCAGTGAACTGGAACAAACCCTGCTGCAGGGGATCCACCTGCCGGAAGATATTCGAGACACGGCTGACGGCAGCGGTACAAACATCTGGCAACAGCTGGACAGTGACAGTGCGCTGCGTTTCCGCCAGTGGGCTTTCCTGGACCGAATCAACCGCCACGGCGCGGACAGCCGAAAACTGGGCTTTCTGCGCCGCTACGCGCTGCAGATCCAGTCGGTGCGCGACTGGGATAAAGAGACCTTGCTCATCGAACTGGATGGATTTTACCTTGTCAGCCACAGCGCAGAGCCCGGCAGCCTCTGGTATTACGACAGCAACACCCTCAACATGCTGGCCGAAGCATCGTCGGAGGTGCCGCTCAACCGGCCGCAACAGCCGCTGATCAACAGCCGTGAAGCGATGCTGCAGGATACCGTGAGCAACATCGTACACCTGCCGCTGGATGCGATCAACCTGCTTTATTCCCACGATTTCATCCGGCGCATCGAAGAAGATCGCCGCGAGCGCTCCGCCCGTAAAACACCTTAGCCAGGCCATATCACACAGGGCTGCATGTTCTGTGCGCAGGAGGACAAATCTATGAACCGACGTTTACCGACACCCGCCCAACTGGCCTTTATGGACTGGGAGATGGGGGCTTTTTTTCATTTTGGCATTCGCACCTTCTACGAAGGGCATCGCGACTGGGATGGCCGCCCCATGCCGGCAGCCGGCTATCTGCCGGAACAGCTGGACTGCGCCCAGTGGATACGTGCGATCAAGGGAGCCGGCATGACCTATGCCATCCTGACCTGCA
>JAAYLM010000480.1 GCA_012521915.1 Oscillospiraceae bacterium
AAGACCACAGTCGTGATTTCAATATTGACCCCATATTGTTTCATGATGAAAAGGTAATTCTTCTCGGCCCTTCCTTCTATGAACGTGAGGCCCCGCCCCTACCTCATTATTCTGCAAGTTCTTCAGATTTGCAGGATGCTTCCCTATGGAACATGAAGGCAGGGCGCTTTGGGCAAAGCAATCCTCTAGGAATTAATGTCTTGGATTCGCCTAATGTAATGAGTATCCGTACATTTGAATTGTCATGCTCTGTTGTGGAAATGCATGTAGCTGCTAATTCCCATCCATATGGCTTGGTGTTTGGTGATTTTCGCATCGAGATTCCTTCTGAGAATACCTATAAGCTCTTTCATCATGAAAAGGCTATAACCGATGGAAATCTCCCATTTGCATTGGTAGCCGATGTCCTGCACTCCTACGTTTTCCGTAGCGATACATTGCATCTCAAAATATATATTGATGGTCTGCTGTTATCCCAGTTGGACAATACGGATTCAAACAGAGGCTGTATTGGATACTATGCGTTGAAGGGTGACCTTGTAGTAGGGCATACCCAGGTATCTTTGGGTACGACAATCACAGCTTTTGATTCTTTGTCGTACACACTTCCTGCCCATGTAGAGGGTAAGAAGGATTTTTATCTTGCTGTGCCTGCAACAGGCAGGTGTATCCTGCACTCAAGTGTTAAAACTAAAACCCATGCCATGAAGGTTGTTCTTGATAATGAGCTTCGGCAATTGGAACCATTGGCCAGTGGGTATGATTTGTTTTTGAAAAAAGGTGTCCGAAAAATAACCGTTGACGATGGGAGCGATTATTCTGCAGAGACCATAGTTGTTCATAAAAGAATACAGGCCGGATACTATCAGAAAAACATCTCTCCTAAGGGCTCTTATGGTAAATATCTCCTAGGCAATGAAAATATGAGCAGCTTTGAATTGAAAGCTGAATTCAAAAGAAATCAAATGGGCAAGGATGGTGCGTTTGGGGTCATTTTCAGAACTACCAACAGTGCCGAAGGTGGCGAGGGAAAAGACAGGGTTTTGGGCATAAATTTTTTTATCGGGTATGGTTTTCACATTACGGCTACCAAATTTGTATTATCCAAACATAGATATGATTCCAATGTCTTGGTTCAGATCCCATCCGATCTGTATTTGAGTCAGGACATATCCGTGAGGATTACGGGGATTGGTCCTTATTTTGAAGTGTTTGTTAACGATTCATCCGATCCCATCATTGCCTATCATGATGAGGACCCGTTGTTATTTGGCCGATGTGGAATACGTTTCTCTTCGTGCTTGATTGATAGGGCTGCAATTGATATTACATGTTTGGATTAACTGTAACTGCATATTATGGAGGTATGTTATATGGTAAAAATTCCCAGAAGTGAGCATCCGAGACCAAATTTCCAACGGAGCAGTTGGCAATCATTGAATGGTCTTTGGGATTTCTCTTTCGATGCTCCTTTGTTCGATAAAAAAATCCTGGTTCCCTTTGTGTTTGAATCTTCGCTTTCCGGGATAGATGAAACGGATTTTCACGATATAGTCTGGTATAAACGGACATTCTCAGTACCTGAGGTCTATAAAAACCAACGGACACTGCTGCATTTCGGTGCAGTAGATTACGGGTGCACTGTTATGGTAAATGGGAAAACCGTCTCTTTTCATGAGGGCGGACAGGTCTCGTTTGTCGTAGATATTACCGGTGAGATTATGTTCGGCAAAGAAAATGAAGTCATCCTCAGGGTTTTTGA
>JAAYLM010000072.1 GCA_012521915.1 Oscillospiraceae bacterium
GATGTACATCATGTAGATGAGAATATCCGTTACAGGCATCCTGTTCTGAGAAATGAAAAAACCAGCACTGACGATAACGGCAAGATACATCATGCCCTGGAAAAAACCGTTACCTGAATGGTAGCGGCCCATGGTCAGGTAGTTCTGCTTGCGCGAGGTCAGGAAATTCTGGTTGCCCCGCTCGAATTTTTCCCGCTCCAGGTTTTCATTGCCAAAAGACTTAACGGTGCGGATACCAGCCAGGCTATCCTGGACAACCGCGTTGACATCAGCTATTTTGCGCCTGTTGTCCATAAAGACCTGCCGCATGCGTACATTGTAATACATGGAAAAAATGAACATGGCCACGGTTATCAACAGTAGAAAAATGGTGACCTGCCAGTTGATGCTGGCAAGAATGATAAAGGACCCGGTCAGCTTGATCACGGATATGAAGAGATCTTCCGGCCCGTGATGGGCCAGTTCAGTGATGTCGAACAGGTCGGCAACCATACGTGACATCATGTGCCCTGTATTGTTTTTGTCATAATAGGAAAAGGAAAGTTTCTCAAAATGGGCAAACAGCTGGCTGCGCATGTCGGTTTCCATTTTAGCGCCCATGATATGGCCCCAGGATGTGATGTAGTACTGGGCAAACATGCGGATCAGATACAGTATCAAAAGGCCGCCGCCCACCATCAATACCCGGTTGAAGACATAATCCGGATCTGACAGGGGAAAGACTGTTTTCAGCAGATAATTGAGCAACATGGGAATCGTGAGATCGACACCGGATGATGTTACAGCGCAGAGCATATCAAAAAATAGTGTTCTGCGGTAAGGTTTATAGTAGGTTATGAAGCGGCGGATAACCGACATTTTTTATAGCCCTCTCAGTACACAATCATTTTTTTCAGACTGTTTGCGATTATACCACCAAAACAGCCGGTATACCAGACACGGCGGCTTCGACGCTTGCCAGCACAGGCGGATCAGTACAGAGCGCTGGTCCGCTTGACTTTGTATCATCATGTGGTACATCTTATGACAAAGGCCATCAAGCGATATATTGTATCAGTCTATGGAAAAGCCAAGAGATCCACCACTGAACAGACCTTCTGAGCTTTAGAGACAGGGAGGGAGAAAGATGTCATCATACCAGTCCATACTTGACGAGTTGGCAGAACTGCCGGTGCTTGATACACATGAGCACCTGCCAAACGAAGAAGAACGTGTTGCTCAAGAAGTCGACTTCACAACACTTTTCAGTCATTATTGCCGCGATGATCTGATTGCTGCCGGTATGTCTGAGCAGCACCAGGACATCATTTATGGCTCCGCGTCTGTTGCGGAGAAGTGGCAGCTTATGGAACCGCTGCTGCTTGCAACGGGGACATCTGGCTACATGAGGGCTGCTTACCTGGCCATGGATCGTTTTTATGGCATGAAATCATTACGGTCACTGCAAGATGCAGAATTGCTGACAGAGCGCGTCAAGGCAGCCAATAAGCCTGGTTTGTACAACCGCGTGCTGCGCGATGTTTGCCACATCAGACGATCGATGAATTATGTTGGAGGTCCGGTTGACAGAGAATTTTTCGAGCATGTTCTAAACATTGGCGCATACACCACGATTGGCCATATGCAGGATATCATAGCCTGCGAAAAAGCCTGGGACCGCTCCCTGCCAACCCTGCAGAGCTATGAGCAGGCGTTGCTTGACCATTTGCAGACTTTGGCTGAAGGTGGGTTGAAGGGCTTTAAGATCGGGCAGGCCTATATGCGTCCTCTTGACTTTACAGCGACAACCCAACATGAGGCTGAGCAGGTGTTCAACAGGATTTTCAATGAAAGCAAGCCCTCAAACAACCGGTCATTAGGTTATCAGGAAAGCAAACCGCTGGAGGATTACCTGACACGGCGGGTCATCGAACTGGCGGGCGACCTCCAATTGCCGGTTGTGATTCATGTCGGCTTCCAGACCTTTCGGAATATGAAGCTGGATGACGCCCGGCCACACCGGCTTTGGGATCTGATCCGCCGGTATCGCAGCGTCAGGTTTTCCATGCTGCACGGCGGCCTTCCCTGGGTTGAGGAAGGAGCCGTCATGGCGCGCCAACTGCCCAACCTGAGCATTGACATGGGCTGGATGCACATCATGTGTCCGGAAATGGCCATAAACGCCCTGAAGTACTATTTTGATATGGTTCCCATGCACAAAGTGATGGGCTTTGGTGGGGATTACCAGGTTGTGGAAAAGGTTTACGGCCATCTGCAGATTGCCAGACAGAACATCGCCATAGCCCTGGCAGAGCGGATGGATCGCCAACAGATGAGTCTGGAGCAAGCCAGACGCTGGTGCCGGGCGCTTATGCATGATTCAGCCAACAGCTTTTTTCAGCTTCAGCTCAGTCCGATCGAGTAGTCCGGGACAGCTGGCTGGAAACCTTAGAAGTGCATGACCATCATGTCTTCCGGATTGTGCCTGTTCTCCTCCTCCCTTTAGCAACACAGCCGTTGCTCATTCATTTCGCAAGCGATTGCCCTGGTGACAAAGTATAAACTGTAAAACCAAGGTATTAGATGATATGCCAAATAAATTAATATAATACCCCGAATTATTAGCCAGTTTCGCAAATATGCTTGACAACCCCACCGTGTTAGTCAAGAAATAGCATAGTGGCTCTTTGTGAATGAGCACAAAATTATTAGGAGGCGTATTAATGAAGAAGACAATCGTGCTACTGCTGTCTTTGGTGATGGTCATCGGTATATTCGCTGGTTGCGCCGGAAACCCGACAACCACCCCAACGGATGGCACAACTACAGCGACAACAACTGGATCAACCACCGGTACGGCTGAAAATCCCGATGTAACTGAAAGTGAAACGCCCATGAAAATTATCTGGAATCAGGGCATCGGCATCGACACCTTGTTCGAGAACCCTCAAAAAGATAACACGCTGATGTTGGCTTCTAAGATGATTTGGGAATCCGCTGCTATCTGGGACGCGAACAAGAGCGAATACATCCTGACCATCGCTAAGGAATATGGTTCTAATGATGACTACTCTGAGTTCTGGGTCACCTTCAATGATGGTATTACCTGGCACGATGGTCAGCCAGTCACTGTTGAGGATCTGTATTTTTCCCTCCATGCTGCTATTTTGAATCCTAATTCCCCAGCATCTGGAAATTATAAGGATATTATCGGCTTCCAGGACGCTAAGGATGGCATAACTGAAACGGTTACAGGCATTTCTGTCGCTGATGGCAAGCTGACTGTCAAATTAGCCAACGGCCAGTGGAATTGGATTGGCCAACTTCTTGGCCTGGATCTGCTGCCTGCTCATTTATTCGAGGGTGTTGCATGGGCTGATATGGACTCTTCCGACTATTTTAAAAAACCTATTGGTTGTGGTCCTTACGTGATTAATGAAGTTAACTTCCCTGATTATTTTACCCTGACCCGGTTCGACGGCTACTATGGTGAACCTGCCGGTATCAAGAATGTTCAGGCTCTTAATCTGTCCGGAGAAGCTACGGTTGCTGCTGTTATGGCTGGCTCCATCGATTTTGCGAACCGTACCACCGTTACGTCCAAAGAGGTTGCTGACAGCATTGAACTGATAAACAAGGATGTCACGACTTATGCAATGCCCAGCTATGGCACGCGTTGTTTCTTCTTTAATCTTGGCGACAGAAAAGACGGCGCTGTGAAGGACGACCTGCAGAAGAAGGAAGTTCGCCAGGCTTTTGATATCCTGATGGATGAGATTCAGATTGCAGCCATTAACCAAGGCACGCCTTCCGGCACTTTGGTTAATCCCGTTTCGCTTGAGTACAACGCTAACTGCAGCAGACCCTATGATGTCGCTGCTGCTAAGGCTCTGCTTGATTCTGCTGGCTTCGACTATAACAATGTTTACGATTTTGCCTACTACTACAACGAAGAGGTCACCCATAATGCATTTGCTCTGATCAAGCAGTTATTCGCAGCAGCCGGTGTTCAGGTAAACCCCATTCTGTTGGAAGGTAACCTGGCCGACCTGATCTATGATACCAAGAACTACGATATGCTGATGCTGATGGCAACGGCTAGTGGTGTTATGATGGCTAATAACTACTCCAAACTGGAGAGCACTACCAGTTATACATTCATGGGCCTACATGAGGAACGCGGCGTAATCTTCGATTCACTAATGGAAGAATACCGTTCCAATCCTGATGCTGCTAAGCGTAAAGAAATTGCTTTGAAGCTGCAGGAATTGAACTTCGAGCACTGCTATGCTCTGTCAGGCTATATGTATACCAACTATGTAGGCGTCAATACCGCTCGCATTTCTGTTCCTGAGGAAGTGTTTGTTGTTGACGGAAACTGGAACTACCAGTGGCACAACTGGAAGATACTTGATTAAATACAACGGGTAACTTTCCGGATGAACGCTAAATTTATGGTGGGCTGCAGCATTGACTGCTGCAGCCCATCTTTTAGATAACTGACCTGAACACGGATGATTGGCCTTTACGCTGCTTGCAGAGGAGATAAACCGTCGATAGCTGATTTTTTCACCACTGAGGCAGCCTCAAGGGATTTAATGTCCTATTTGTGTTTTCAGCACAGTTTTCATTCACTTTATCCCCAATACGAAAGAAAGGGGTCTTTCTGTGCTCAAGTACACTTTACGTAAGCTGCTGGTTTTGATTCCCAAACTGCTTACGATAACCATTCTTTTATTCTTTATCCTGGAACTACTTCCCGGCGATGCTTTATCTCGCACCATGAACCCGATGACTTATAATGAGTTGACTGAGATTCAAAGAGAAGAGTACCGGGAAGTATTGGGCTTGAATGATCCGGCGATCATTCGATATTTCCGCTGGCTAGGTGGTGTACTGCAGGGCAATCTGGGTTATTCCACATCCACCAAGCAGCCCATTGCTGAGGTGTTGGCTGCGCGTCTTCCTGCGACCATGGAACTGGCTGCCTATTCCCTCGTAATTTCAGCGATTATTGGTATTCTATTTGGCTTCCTTTCGGCAGTCTTTAAAAACTCAGTGCTTGACTATTCCCTTAATACCATTTCTGTCCTGGGTATTTCTCTTCCGGAGTTCTTCTACGGCATTGTGTTTATGATCCTTTTTTCCCTGAAGCTGGGGCTCTTGCCGTCCGGAGGGCGCTTATCTCCTACGGATTCATCCTTCTGGACAGGCCGTCTTCCTTATATGATCCTTCCCATTGGTACGATGGTTTTTGGTTTGGTTGCCGCTCTGCAGCGTTACACCAGAACCACCATGCTGGACGTTATGGGTAAAGATTATATTAAAACTGCACGTTCTAAGGGTCTGAGCGAAACAACCGTTTATGTCAAGCACGGTCTGCGGAATGCAATGACCCCTGTTATGACCTTGTTGGTGATGCGTTTGCCTCGTTTGGTGGGTGGTTCTGTGGTTATTGAGCAGATCTTCGCCTATTCAGGCGTTGGTACCATGAGTCTGACAGCCTCTCTGGCCGGTGACCTTCCTGTCGTTCTTGTTGGTACTTTACTGACCGGAGCAATGACCTTGATCGCAAGTACACTGGTGGATCTGTTTACAGCTTTGCTGGATCCTCGTGTCCGTTTTGAATAAGTGGAGGATTTACATATGAAGAAAACAAAACAAAATAAACCTGTGAAATCCTCTCTGACCAAGAGAAGCATTCAGAAATTTATGAAGAACCGTCTGGCGATTGTTGGTCTTATTGGACTTTTTCTTCTGCTTACCGCGTGTATCTGCGCCCCTTTACTGACCTCATATGATCCCGGCTTTATTGATTTAACCCAGAAAAGTCTGCCTATGTCTGCGGAGCATCCCTTAGGCACGGACCGTCTGGGACGCGATTTGCTGGCCCGTGTTCTTTACGGTGGTCGCTGGTCTCTGCTGATTGGCATCGCTGCCTCTCTGGGCACCAATCTGCTTGCGGCTATCCTGGGCTGTGTTTCCGGCTACTATGGTGGCAAAGTGGACAGGACCTTGGTGACTGTGCAGGAATTTATGTCTCTGTTTCCCACAACCTTAATTTTTATCCTGCTGGCCGGTATTACAGGCCGAAGCATTAACATTGTTTTGGCTATTTGGATTCTTACTGGTTGGGGCGGAACCATGCGCATTGTTCGCAGCCGTATCCTCTCTTTGAAACAGGAACCTTTCGTTGAAAGCTGCCGTGCAAATGGCATCAGCAGTTTCTCCATTATGTTTCATCACATGGTTCCCAATACCATGGGTCCGATTATCCTTAACGTCACCATGAATGTTGGTGGTTATGTTCTCAGTGAAGCTGGTTTGACCTATCTTGGTATTGGTCTGCCTGCTGATATCCCAACATGGGGTAATATTCTGAATGGTGCCAAGCGTATGGATATCCTGCTTAATGAGCCGCTGCTGTGGATGGTACCTGGCGCAGCGATCCTGTTGCTGACCCTGAGCATCAACTTTTTTGGTGATGGTCTGCGTGATGCACTGGATTCTACGACGAAGTGAGGAGGCCCCAATCATGGCAGAAAAAGATTATATTCTCAAGGTAGATGACCTGAAGACTGAATTTAAAGTTGGAAAGCGTGTTGTTCATGCTGTCAATGGTGTCTCCTTTAATGTTGAACGTGGCAAAATCCTCTGCATTGTCGGTGAGTCCGGCTGTGGCAAGAGCCAGACTGTTCATTCCATTTTACAATTGCTTGCTGAAAACGGATACATTGCCGGGGGCAGCGTTGAATATTTTAAAAAAGGCGCTAACAAGCCACAGGTCCTTAGCAGCTATTCACGTAACAGCAAGAAGATTCGAGCGATTCGCGGCAAGGAAATAGCAATGATCTTCCAGGACCCTATGTCCACGCTGAACCCGGTGTATACCGTCGGTCGTCAGATCATGGAAATGTTGCTTAAGCACGAACGAATTTCTAAGAAAGAGGCAAAAGCCCGTATTATGCAGTTGCTCAACGATTTAGAAATTCCCACACCTGAGGTTCGCTATGATCAATATCCTCATGAATTTTCCGGTGGTATGAAGCAGCGTATCATGGTTGCGATTGCCATGATCTGCAATCCTGACATTTTGATCGCTGACGAACCCACCACAGCTCTGGATGTTACCATTCAGGCACAAATTCTGGATCTAATCCGCAAGATGCAGCAGGAACATGGTACCTCCGTTATCTTTATAACACATAACATGGGCGTTGTTGCAGAGATTGCTGATGATGTGGCTGTCATGTACATGGGCCGTATTGTTGAACAGGGGACTGTGAAACAGGTCTTTACCAACCCTCAGCATCCCTATACCAAGGCATTGATGCGTTCTGTGCCTGTCATGGGTATGGATAAGGCGCGGGCGTTGGATACCATTGAGGGCACAACCCCCGATGCATCCACAGTCTTTCATGGGTGTGAGTTTGCTGATCGCTGCACTTATGCTACTGAAGCTTGTTTTAATCGTTTCCCGATAGATACAATTATTGAGGACGGTCATCGCGTGCGTTGTCTGTTGTTTGAAGAAGGTGAACAGAATGCAGAATAAAACCGAGGAAAATCTGTTGGTGGTTGAAAATCTCACCATGGAATTTGCAAGCCCTCGTCGTTTCCTGGAAAAACAGAAACCTAGTGTGAGAGCGGTTAACGATATTTCCTTTACTGTTAAAGAAGGTGAAACATTCGGCCTGGTTGGCGAGTCCGGTTGTGGCAAAACCACTCTGGGCAAGTGCATCATACGTTTGCTGAAACCTGCAAATGGCAAGATATTCTTTAACGCTGATGGTGAAATGAAGGATCTGTTGACGCTTGACCACGAGGATAGCTTCAAATTTCGCAAAAAACTACAAATCGTATTCCAGGATCCTTATGCTGCGTTGAATCCTCAGCACACCATTATGGAGGCCTTTGACGAACCCATGCGTATCCATGGCATTGGCGGCGGTGATAAGGAAAAACGAAAAGAACTGATCGCCATGTCGCTGGAACGTGTTAATCTGCAGCCTGACTATATGTACCGTTACCCTCATGAATTCTCCGGTGGTCAAAGACAGCGTATTTGCGTTGCAAAGGCACTGGTTCTAGAACCGAAACTGATTGTCTGTGATGAGCCAGTTTCTGCACTGGACGTTTCCATTCAGGCACAGCTTCTCAACCTTATGCGTAAGCTGCAAAAGGAATTGGGACTTACCTTTATCTTTATTGCGCACGACCTTTCCGTTGTGCATTATATGTCAGATCGTATCGGTGTTATGTATCTGGGTAACATGGTTGAACTGGCTGAAGCTGACGCATTATATAGTCATACAATGCATCCCTATACCGAAGCGCTGCTTAGTGCGATTCCTGTTCCTGTGTATCAAGGCAAACATGACCGCATTATTCTGGAAGGTGATGTGCCTTCTCCCATGTATCCGCCTTCCGGCTGCCCGTTTCACCCAAGATGCAGCAGATGCATGGCGGTATGCAAGCAGTCGAAACCCCGCCTGGAAGAAAAGGCAAATGGACATTTCGTTGCCTGCCATCTTTTTGACGAGGAATAGTCTTTCATACATCATTATTTAGGTGTATTTGTTTTACGATTGTTCCAGCCTGTTGAAATATAATTGGGCACATGGCACTATTAGTCAGATAGAATCAACTTAATCATCAAATAAATTGGAGGAAATTATTATGAAACCTGGATTTGTACCTGCCCTTGGCACCCCTCTGGATCAAGACGGAAATCTGCTGGCAGC
>JAAYLM010000073.1 GCA_012521915.1 Oscillospiraceae bacterium
ACCAAACCATACAGCAGAAAATACCAGAGCATGGTTTCACCGGCGAATGTTTTGCGTTTGCGAACACGTAACAACCAGGCGAAAATCAGCAGGTTCGCCAAGAACTCGTAAAAAAAGGTCGGATGCACCGGAAGGGTTGGGTTGAGTCCCGGAATATTGGTCACCGTTCGCAGATAGGCTTCAGTCTGGGCGGAGTACATGCCCCAGGGCAGGCTTGTGTTGCTTCCGAACGCTTCCTGGTTGACAAAATTGCCCCAGCGACCGATCGCCTGGCCAAGCGGTACGTAGACCGCAAGGAAGTCCAGCAGAGCAACCACACTGATCTTTTTCACACGTGTAACAATGAGAATGGCGATTATCCCGCCGATGACACCGCCATAAAAAGCCAGCCCGCCGTCGCGGGTGCTGAAGATGCGCCGCCAGTCCCGGGAAAAATAATCCCATTCCAGCACGACATAATACAGCCTTGCCATGATGATCATCAGCGGGATGATCACGATGAACGTATCCATGATGTCATCCGCTTTCAAGGAAAAGCGAGGAGCATCACGCATAGCGAGGAAAAGGCAGAGCAACAGCGCCACGGCAATCAGCAGGCCATACCAGTACACCGGCCAGCTGAATATTCTGAAAGCAATACGGCTGACCGGCAGATCAAAGATGCCTAGTCCGGGAAAGTCAACCAGAAAATCAGGTTGCATGGGGCATTCACCTCCGGGATTCTATGATGGCTGTTGTATAACAGCGCGGATCACACAGGCAGGTCATCAGCTGCATAGCTTGTCTGACATCAATCTTATCCTAGATGGCCGGATAATCGAAGAGGTCCAATCCCAGCAGGTTGCTGCGGGCCTGGGCAAGCCCGGCCTGTTCGACCGAATCAAGCATCCGTACAATATCACCGGCCGCGGCACGCTTCTGTGCTTCAAAAATAGTCGTGTCAAGGCCCTTGCGGCAGCTGGCGATCAAACCGGCCTGCAATTTTTCGGCTGCCTCGGCAGGGCGCTCTGATTCGCCGCCGCAGGCTATAAAGGAGAAACTGGTGTCATCAGCCAAATGGTAGGAAAAGGAGTCATTCAGCAGACCCTCATGATAAAGCTGGTCATAAAGCGGCGAGACAGCAGATAACAGGGTGTCCAGAACCAGCCGGGCTGTCCGCTGGTAGAGGGCCCTTTCCATACCGTTTTTCATGTTGGCCGGCATGGCAGTATTCTTGATGCCGGTCAGGAACAGCGGTGCGGCCACGTCCATCTGCTGGTATTGCTGGCTGCTGAGTGGCCAGCGCTGTTCTTCGGGGAAAAGAGGTTCAGGCAGAAGATGCGGTGCGCTGGCCCCAGGCAGCGCCAACCGGCGCGCCAGGTCTTCCAGTAATGGGTTTAGCTCGATATCGCCGGCAAGGGTTAAAGTCAGGGCGGCCGGCTGGTACCAGGCGGACCAGAGAGCCACCAGGTCTTCCGCACGGATTGCCTGAACCGAAGCCGCCGTGCCACCAATATCTTCGCGCACCGGGTGGGCGGCATAAAGATTTTCCATCATCAGCTGCGTGCAGCGCGTGTCCGGATCATCCAGATACTGGTCAAGCTCAGCCAGGATGATCGGGCGCTCCATCTCGACCCGCTGTTCGTCCAGTCGAGGCGTTATCAACGCATCAAGCCAGACCTGGAGGGCTTCGGTAAAAGATGTCGCTGTGGCGAAATAATATAACGTATGGTCATAGGTGGTGTAGGCATTGGCCGAAGCACCCAGAGATGAAAGTCGACCAGAAAGCCCGCCCTCCTCATCGCGGCTGAAAACACAGTGTTCCAGAAAATGAGCCGTTCCGGCTGGCACTGCAATGGTGTTTTCACCGAGCTTGAATCGGGTGTGAATCGCACCACAGGGCACAGTCAATGCGGCAAACTTGCGGGTAAAACCTGGGAAAGGCAGGACTTTCAGAGTCAGCCCGCTGATATGGCGAATGGTCAGCAGCGTTTTGCCGGAAAGGGTATCGCGCCGCTCCTTCAGATGGAAATCCGCGGGCAGCTGAAGATTTTCGTTCATGGCGTGTCATCCCCTTCTCCGGCTGACGCCGGCTGTTCTGCCGCCGGTGCGGGCGTCAGGATATATGTGGTTCTAAGTTGCATGGCTGCTGCGCACTGCTGGATCTGCCGGCGTGTCACGCTCCGCAAAAGCAGCAGGGCATCATCCAGGCTATAGGAGCGGCCACTGAGACGTCCGGCGATCTGCAAAGAAAGCATGCCCGCAAGGTCATCGTACACAGAAAGAATCGACGATTCCAGCAGTTTGCGCGATCGCATCAGCAAAAGGTCATCAAATGCGCCGTTCGCCAATCTGGACACTTGTTCCTTAATCGCGTCCAATGCTTGATCCGTCGCATCCGGCGCGACACCGGCCAGGACGAACAGGGCGGACAGATAGGAACGCCCGACAGAAAAGACCTGATAGGCCAAGCCCATTTGTTCTCTGATTACGTCAAACAACAGGGAATGCATGTCACCACCCAGCATGTTGTTGAGCAGCATGGCAGCTGACTGCTCGGTGTAGTAGGCAGGAAGCCCGGCATACGCCAGGACGATCCATGATTGCTCGCCTGCTTTGTGTTCCGTAACACAGGCTGTGTCCGCAGGGCAGCCGGGTGTAGGCAGGCGTCCAGGACAGAGCTGCACACGCTCAACTGCCGGCAGGCGCTGCATCAGCTCCTGGCAGTAATCAACATCAGAACTGTCGATGCGGCCGCCAAGATAAACCGCGGCATCCATGTTGTTCAGCATCTCTTGGTAGGCCTTATGTAAATCTTCAATCGTTACGTCACGAACCTCTTCTACACGGCCATTGGCCGGCAGACCGTGCGTCTGGCCTGGACAAAAGAGCTGCAGACAGTGGTCATAAGCCAGTCTGACTTTATCGTTGTCGCGAGCCAGCAAGGCCATGATCAGGTTTTGCCGCTCGGCTTCCACGATGTCACTTCTGAACAGGCCATCTTCATTTATATCCGGTTCGAGAAGCAAGCTGAAAGCCAGATCACAGACCGATCGGAACGGTGTACTGCCGTCTGTCCAGCGGTTCAACGCTTCAGCTGACAGAAAAAGAGTCTGCACATCACCGTTTTTCTCCACACTGCCTTCCAGGCTCGCCCCATACAGGTTGTCCAGAGCCAGGGCCATCGCCTTGCGGTCGGGATACCGGCGATTTGTCGCCGACAGGACCTGCATCAGCAGGGCATGGCAGGCCAGCTGCTTCGCTGTCGCCTGGACACGGAAAGTCAAGTGCAGAACCGATCGGGCAAAACGGTCACTGGGCATGACAAACAGTGGTATATCATGGACACGCAGTTTCTCATAGCAGTGTTCGACCTGGCGATGGAAAAGACGCACGTCTTCCAGATCGGCCTTGATCTGGGTGCTTAGCTGCAGCAGCGAACGGAAACGTTCTTCAGGCCTGATGAATTTCAGCAGGTCAATGGTCAACAGCTCACCATATAGCGGCAGTTCAGCATCGTAAATATAAGTCTCAATGACCGGAACCGTCTCGTCCGGACTGACAGTGGGACGCAGACCAATGCTGGTGATGGCCTCCCAGGTACGCTCCCTGACGGTCACCCGGCTGGCGTAGACGCCCAGTGCCGGGCAGATCCTATCTTGCGGCATAGCGATGTTGGCTGTGGGGAAACCTAGGCGCTGCCCCAGTTTCCGGCCTGTTTCGACGATCCCCCTCAAGGCGTAAGGCCGGCCCAGCAAAGAAGCGGCCTGGCCGACCTCTCCCTGGCGGATCAGATCGCGAATCGTTGAGCTGGCGACTTTTGTACCGCCCATGATAACCTCATCGGCGACCAGCAGCTCGATACCTTCTTCCTTAGCCCAGGCTTTCAGCAGATGAATATCCCCTTGACCGCCGGCACCAAAACGATAATCAGGCCCTACGACCAGAAAAGACGCATGCAGGAGCTGGCGCAGGATACGCTCCAGAAACAGTCGTGGCGGCCATGCGGCAAACTGGCGGTCAAAAGGATACACCAAAGCTTCATCAAGGCCTGTTTCGGACAGCAGTTCCAGTCGTTCCTGCAAGCTATAAAGGCAAGGCGTGCCGTTCTCAGGCTGCAGGACAGAGACAGGATGGCGGTCGAACGTGAACACGGCGGCGGACATGCCGCGTTGTGTGCAGTGGTAGAGGAGTGTGCGGATTAATGCGGCATGGCCGCGATGCAGGCCGTCAAAAAAACCCAGTGCCACGCCACGAGGCGTCTCCGGCAAAGCATGGTCAGGTCCGTAATAAATCTGCACTGTTGATCAGCACCCTTTCTGTCCGGATACGCCACGTATCCTCACTATGTCTTTCCAGCTGTGCGACAGCAACCAGCTGTTCACCGCACCAGATGGCAACCCGCTGCGACCGGTCTGAGCGCTCGGCAGGCAGATAAACCGGCCGGCCGCAAACCAGATCGTGTGCAGCAGCAGTCTCAATTGTTAGTCGTGCCAACCCCTCAAGGGCGGCGAAAGCAGGCAGAAGCACGCCTTTTTCTGCAAATATCCGCAGGGCCTCTTCTCTGGTCCGGCCATCCATCCAGGCTGCCAACTGTGTCAGTGTGACAGCCTGCCCGACATGCCAGGGACCACTGGCGACACGGCGCAGGGCGGTTGCATGCGCACCCCAGCCGGTCATCTGTCCCAAGTACTCACAGAGGCTTCGTATATATGTACCTTTGCTACAGTGAATGGTCATATCAAGGGTAACATGGCTGTCCAGGCTGATGGTTTCCAGGATGGCCTTATCAATGCGCACCGGCCGGGCCTGCCGCTCGATGGTTTGTCCCTGACGGGCATAGGCGTAAAGCGGACGGCCCTCCACTTTTACAGCTGAATACATGGGTGGTTCTTGTTCGCGCATCAGGGTCAATGCCCGGACAGCACGTCTGACCACAGCAAAATCACTCGTCAACAGCTGTTTTTTTTCTGTTTCTGTCAGTTGATGGGTGCGGCAGGTTTTCCCTGTCAGATCGTAAGTGTCCGTCGACCGGCCAAAAGCAACGGTCACGCGGTAGACTTTATCGTGCTGCTCCAGATAGCGGATCATACGGGTCGCCCGGCCGATACAGACAGCCAGCAAACCGTCAGCAAAGGGATCCAGTGTGCCCGCATGACCGATTTTCCGTATGCCGGTCAGGCCGCGCAGACGTGCGACCACATCAAAGGATGTCCAATCCCGTGGTTTGTCAATAAGCAGAATACCGCCTGTTGGTGTCGCCTGCTTGTCTACAGCAACTCACCTGCCTTTTGCAGGATAAGGGCGGCCGCCTCTTCCAGCGTCAGTTGTGTCAGGGTCATGCCGGCAGCCCGTGCGTGTCCGCCACCACCAAACTGGCCAGCGAACCGGGAAACATCAAACGAGGCGCCACTGCGGAGGTTGACGCGAATTTCGCCCTCAGCCTGCAGGCGCAGGACAACAGCCAGCTCAACGCCTGCCACATCACGCAGATGACTGATGATTCCGTCCAGATCATCATCCGTTGCCTGGCAGTCCTGCATGGTTTGCGGGCTGACCGTGGCCATGGCCACACGTCCGCCGTAACTGAACCTTGCTTCGCTGAAAAGCCGTCCCATCAGGCGCAGACGGCCCTGGCTGGAGCGGTGGAACAACCGGTAGGTGATCTCATTCAGATTAATGTCATCGTCCATCAGTTGTGAAGCTATGGCAAAGGTCTTTTTTTTGGTGTTGGAATAAACAAAACCGCCCGTATCCGAGATCAAGGCAGCCATCAACAAAGTCGCCACAACACGGCCCAGCAGGACAAGCCGGGTTTTATGCTCCAGTGCCAGAATCAGATCATAAACCAGCTCAGCGGCAGCGGCAGCAGAGGTGTCAATCACGTCCTGGCTACCCGGCTGCTGCCGGGGGATATGGTGATCCAGTGTCCAGCGCTCTGCTGCCTGTTCGCTGAGCGCTTGTCGCTGACCCAGGCGGATCGTCTGCGCGCAATCCACAAGCAAGGCCAGCCAGCGGCCGTCGGAGCAAGGCGGAAAAGCAGATCCGGAAAGCAAAGAGATCTGATCAAGAGCAGGCAGGAAATCCAGTTTTGCCGGTACAGGCTCATCAAGAGGCAGACAGGCACGTACACCAAGCGCGCGCAGGCTAAGCAAAAGGGCCAGAGCCGATCCTAACGCATCACCGTCAATATTGACATGAGGAAAGATACAAACCGTTTCATCAGTCTGCCGACAGGCAAGCAACCTGTCAGCCAGTCGCTCAATTCCCTTCATCTCGTGTTTTTTCACGCTCCGTAGTGGCGGCCGGCTGATCAGAGGCGATGGCTTCATCAATCAGCCGGGATATCCTTATGCCTCGTTCGATTGAATCGTCAAAACTGAAATGAAGCTCTGGCGTGACACGAAGGCGCAGCCGCAGGCCAACCTCACGGCGTATGAAGCCTGTCGCACTGTGGATGGCGGCTGCACAGTCTTTACGCGCTTTTTCATCACCTAACACGCTGATATAGACTTTGGCATGCGACAAATCACGAGACGCCGCTACATCCAGCACGGAAACCATAGCGGGCAGGCGCGGATCCTTGATCTCGTTCTGTATCAGATCAGCTATGGTTCTTTTGATCTCATCACCGACCCGGTCTGAACGTCGCATCCGAATCAGCTCCCTTCTACAGCCTGCATCTCGAAGGCCTCAATGATATCGCCGTCCTTGATGTCGTTGAAGCGCTCAATGCCTATGCCACACTCGTAGCCGGCCGCAACTTCACGCACATCATCCTTGAAACGGCGCAGTGAAGCCAGTTTGCCTTCATGAACAACAATACCGTCCCGGACCACCCGGATTTCACAGGAGCGGTGAATACGCCCGTCCTGGACATAACAACCGCCGATGCTGCCTACACCGCTAACGCGGAAGACCTGGCGCACTTCGGCATGACCAAGCACCACCTCACGCATTTTGGGTGCCAGCATACCTTTCATGGCAGCTTCAATATCGTCAATCGCCTGGTAGATAATGCGATACATGCGCAAGTCAACACCAGATTCGGCGGCCATGTCTGACACATTGGCAGCCGGTCTGACATTAAAGCCGATGACAATGGCATTGGATACCTCAGCCAGGCGGATGTCTGATTCAGTTATCGCTCCGACCGCGCCATGGATGACATTGACACGTACTTCGGCGTTGGCCAGTTTTTCCAGTGACTGGCGGACCGCCTCAACACTGCCTTGCACATCAGCTTTGACGATGATATTGAGTTCTTTCACTTCGCCTGCTTCTATCTGGCTGAACAGCGAATCAAGCGTCATGCGGGAACTGCTGCGCAGGTTTTGCTCACGTTGCTGCGCACGCCTCCTGTCCACAAGGTTGCGGGCGACTTTCTCATCTGTGACCACATAGAACAGTTCGCCGGCTTCCGGCACTTCAGGCAAGCCGATAACCTCGACAGGTATTGAGGGACCTGCCTCGCGCACCGGCTGGCCGCGATCATCGGTCATAGCCCTGATATGGCCGACAATGGACCCGGTCACCAGAGTGTCTCCGGTATTCAGGGTGCCGCGCTGCACCAGCAAAGTAGCGACAGGACCACGGTTGCGATCGAGTTTCGCTTCAATGATGGTTCCTTTAGCCTGTTTATCCGGATTGGACTTGAGATCCATGATGTCCGCTGTCAGCAGCACCATCTCCAGGAGGTCGGCAATACCTTCACCTGTCAAGGCGGATACAGGTACGATGGTGGTTGCCCCACCCCAGTCTTCAGCGATCAGATCATACTTGGTCAGCTCCTGCTTAACCCGTTCAGTGTTGGCACCTGGTTTGTCGATTTTGTTGATGGCAACAATAATCTGTGTATCGGCGGCACGGGCATGGTTGATCGCTTCCACGGTCTGCGGCATAACGCCGTCATCCGCGGCCACAACCAGGATGGCAATATCCGTAACCTGCGCGCCTCTGGCCCGCATGGTGGTGAAGGCTTCATGGCCTGGCGTATCCAGAAATGTGATCTGGCGGTCGTCAACATTCACGGTGTAGGCACCGATATGCTGCGTGATCCCGCCTGCTTCGCCTTCGGCGACAGACGCAGAGCGAATGCGGTCCAGGATCGATGTCTTACCGTGGTCAACATGGCCCATGACAACGACGACCGGCGGACGTCCCTGCAGGTTGTCATCGTCATCTTCCGAATCATCAAAGAGAATATCTTCTTCTGTGACCTCGACCAGCTGCTCTGTCGTGATGTTGAACTCAGCAGCAACCAGAGTCGCCGTATCAAAATCAATTTCCTGGTTGAGCGCAGCCATGACACCCAGCTTCATCAGCTGCTTGATCACTTCCGAGGCAGCTTTCTTGATGGCTTCCGCGAACTCTTTGACCGTCAGGGTCGCCGGAAGTTTGACGTGCTTGAGCACGGCCCGCACAGCGGGCGTCGACTTGCGCTGATTACGTCTTGAGCGTGTGCCGCGTGAACGGGATGACTTGGCTGGTTCTTTATAAAAGGTGTCCAGGATAACTTCATCGGACAAAGCATCTTCCACGGGTTTTCCGGATAATGCCTGAGCCTGCTTTTTCAGTACACGATGTTTGTCGCGTGTCTGATTGGCACCTTTGGCCGCATCTTTACGCGGTTCGCGGTTGTCGTTTTTATCCTCTCGCTTGACCGTTTTGTCGAATGCGTCGCGCGCGACAATCCCGCCGCGTGGTTCAGTACCCTTATCCTGAATTTCCGGCGGTACTGCCGGTATTTTCAGACCGCCACGTGCGGCTAGGCTCGTCGAATTCTGAGGACGACCTGATGTGAATCCGGGTCTTAGCTGATCGCCGCTGCGCGGTGCCGGCCTCTGCTGCTGCGATTGCTGCTGGGGTGGTTGCTGCGGTTGGCGCAGGTAGCGGCCGCTCTGCGGTCCGCGAGGCGGCCTGGCACCCATGCCGAGCTTACCCCCCGTATGTTCCCTGTCCGCTGTTCGCGCTGTTGGTTCACTATTTCTTACCGGCCCCTCGGCAGATTTATGGCTTGGAACAACAACAGGCTGTCTGACCGGCTGTGTTTTGGCCTGGTCGCCCGGTGCTTTTGCAACCGGCTCGGTTTTTACCTTTTCAAGGACTTCCGGCTGCGTTTTTTGTGGTGCCACAACAGCCTCAACGGCAACCGTATCGGTTATCTCCGATTCCTTTGCTTTCTGTGCCAGCGGCTGCGTTTCTGCTGGTGTCTGCGGCTGCCTTTCTGCCGGTGCCAGCGGCTGCGTTGTTTGCGAACCGGCTTCAGCTGTTGTTTTTTCCGCCACAGGAACCACCGGCTCTTGTTGCTTGGGAGCAGCAGTTGTCTCGGCTGGAGGCACAGACACAGACACGCCTTGCACCTGCGCAACCGTTGTTTCAACCGGTTCGGCAGCAGGCGTTGTCGGCTTTTCAGAAGCCAAATCAGCGTCCTGCGTCAAAGCCTCAGGTTCGCCTTCAAACTCTGCTGGTGCGGCAGGCTTGTCCGGTCTGGCTTTTTTCACAACCTTAACAACACCGGTTATCTTTTTACCGGAAACGCCCTGCATGGTCAACGTTGGGCCCTTGGGCTCCTCAGGTTCTGTTTCGGGTTCCGGTATCGGTGGCTGTGGCTTGATATCCGGCTCTTCTTCCTTGATCTGAGGTTTTTCTTTTTTTCGCGGATGTTGCATCAGGCCGTCGCCGCGGACAAACCCTGCTCTCAATCCAGCTCCAGAATCTTCTCTTTTTGCCATAATACCTTTCCTGTTCCTCCACATTATTCCATGTTGGCAGCAGTTCCATACCATGTTGCAGCTCGTGTGCCTTATAGGCGTCAGCTGTCCTGTATCATCTCTATCTGATCAATCAGTTCGTTAAGGCGAACCGCGAAATGGGTGTCCATGACAGCTACAGCCGCACGGCTGGCTGCCCCGGTCCAGTGTCCCAATAAATCTTTTTGGCCGAATTCACTGACAGACACATTCTCCCGTCCGGCCATCTCACGGATCTGCCGGTTTGTACGTTTGGCGGTGTCATCAGCGATAATGACCAGGCAGGCCTGTTTTTGCCGGATGGCTTTATCAACAGCGTCCCTGCCTCCGATCACACGACCGGCACGGTTGGCCAGGCCCAGCAAACGGTAGACTGACTGGTTGTCAACCATGCGCTCCAAACCCGGCACCTGCCTATTGTCTTGCTTTTTTTTATTCATTTTCGGTTGCCTCATCAACAGGCATTGCCTCCATTTCACGTACCAGCTGGTTGATCACATCGCTGCCGACGGGTGCTTTCAGGCCTTTTTCCAAACGGTGGGCCTTGACAGCCTGCTCAATGCAGGCACGACTGCGACAGATATAGGCGCCCCGGCCTGGTTTTTTTCCAGAAGGGTCAAGGGCTATTTCACCGGACTGGTTCTGGACAATCCGCATTAGCTGGTTTTTGGGGCGCATGGACCGGCAGCTGACGCACATCCTTTGTGGTATCCGTTTTGCCATGTCTGTTGCCTCACTTCATCGATCAATCATGCCGATCCATCCGGGTCATTCTTCTTCATTCACCGTGACATCAACGGTTTCTACATCCGCAATGGTTTCTTCATCCTCGAAGTCCTCAGCAGTCGCTTCCGCCGCTTCCGCGAAACGGGCCATCAGCTCCGATTCGACCGCGACACGGAACTGTGACTCACTCTTGATGTCGATCTTCCAGCCCGTCAGGCGGGCAGCAAGGCGCGCATTCTGGCCTTCACGACCGATAGCCAGGGACAATTGGTGGTCCGGAACGATGACACGGGCCACGTTTTCTTCTTCATGCAGGTCAACCCGCACGACTTTGGCGGGATTGAGGCTGTTGCTGATAAACACGGTCTCATCCGGATCCCATTCTATGATGTCGATCTTTTCCCCCATCAGCTCGTCCATGACCGCCTGCACACGCAGGCCGCGCTGGCCGACACAGGAGCCGACTGCATCAACATTGGCATCACGGGAATAAACCGCCATCTTGGTGCGCGATCCAGCTTCTCTGGAAACCGAAATGATTTCTACGATACCGGTAGCGATTTCCGGTACTTCCTGTTCGAAAAGCTTTCGTACGAGGTTGGGGTGGCTGCGGGAGACATAAATAATCGGCCGGCCTTTTTTTTCGTCAACTTTTAAGATCAAAAAACGTAACCGCTGGTTAGAATTATAGCTCTCCACCCGAACCTGCTCATTATAGGGCAGGACATCTTCTGCCCTGCCAATATAAACCATAACCTCACGGC
>JAAYLM010000074.1 GCA_012521915.1 Oscillospiraceae bacterium
CAACTTTCCCACCCCGCGCAGCGGGTAGCCTTTTCAGGCGCTGCTGTTTGACAGGCTGAGGAGCTTGCTCCGCGGTCAAACAGCCTGCGCAGCAGGAGAAAGCGCCGATAAGTCTGTGGGAAAGTTGTGTATAGTAATCAATATGAGATAAGTATGAAGCCTTCTTCTTTGAGGCCAAGTGTTCCCTGTCATTAACACAAATTTTACAATATTTTCAACGTTTCCACTTGTTATAGAGGCTGTCTGATGGTCTTTTGTGCGTATACTTAGCGTACCGAGCGTACCGATTTTATCGGGCTGCTTCTACCACCGGCAGATCAGCCGTTCCGTTCGATCCGGCCAGTACGCTGCTTGTCCGCTCATAACTGGCTTTAACCAATTTAGAATCCGACTGGTAAGCTGCCGGGTCTGCCATAGCCGGGATGACCGGTACAATAAGGTGCTGATAGCCTTTGCCTTCGGCCTTACGTGTGACATAGGTGGGGATGTATTCAGCACCTGTCACGGCTACGGTCCCTTCCCGCCGCTCGATGTTCACCCGGACGATCATGGCATCCTGGGCGAATCCAGCGCTGTTGTGTGTGCTAAAGGTCATGTTATGCAGCAAATTGCCAATAGAATAAAATACAAGCGTCTTGCTTGAACCGTCAGAAGCCGAAAGCACATCGATTTCCTGTAAAACATGCGGATGATGCCCAATGATCAGTTCTATGCCGGCATCAGCCAGTTGCTGCGCAATCTGCCGCTGATATGAGGTGCTTTTCGTCTGATACTCAACACCCCAGTGCAACGAAAGGCAGATCATCTCCGCACCCTCCTTCCGTAAACGATCCGCATGCGCGATCAGACCGTCAAGATCCTGCCGGAGCATATTGCTGCGATCTGGATTGAAAGAATCAAGCAGGTGTTCCGCTCCGTCCGGCATGGGAATACCATTCAAGCTTCTGCGGGTTTCCGTTCCAATGGTTTCAAAAGTATAAGCCAGCAGGCCAATTTTGATGCCATGAACCGTGACGATCTTATCTGAACGGCTGTTCTGGTCAGGTCGTGTGCCGACGACATGAAAGCCTTTGTCCCGGAAAACCTCGTAAGTTCGGATAAGGCCGGCTATGCCTTTGTCCAGCGCATGGTTGTTGGCGGTCCAGGCCACACGAAAGCCGGCGTCAAATAAGGCATCCGCTATTGCGTCCGGAGCCGCGAAAAATGGAAAACCGCTGTAAGGAGGTCCGAACAACGTTCCCTCATAATTGACAAAAGCAAGATCTGAGGCAGAAATAACAGGTTTGATATATTGGAATGCAGGGTTGAAATCGTATGCTGGCGGATCTTCACCACCGATCTGTCCACCGTCAATAACCGCCTGATGCATGACGATATCACCAACCGCTGTCAAAATCACCTGTTGAGGTGCCTCCGGTAATGATGTTGTGTTCATCGTCTGGCTCTGACCGGGCGTTGACGATGGGTTCAGTGCAGAGGTTCCGGTAGTCACAGACGCTTCGTTCTCTGGTTCTGGGCGTAAGTATGACAACACATCTGACCACCCGCCAGATGACGATTGAACAGCAAGCAAAATAACGATAAGAACCAGCAAAGCGATGGGAAAACCCAGCCGGTAGGATCGAACTGGCCGCTGCTTATGCTGTACCGCTGTATTCCGCGTGTTCTTTTTAGGTGCTCTGTTTGCGGGCTGCATAGATACCTCCAGAGTCCATTACATGATCATGCTATCAGGAGTGGGCACCATTGTCTATATTGGCTGAAAAGCCTTCATCCCAGCATCTGAGATTCTTGACCGTGGTCTCTGGCAGCGGTATGCTGTTGCTTGATCGCTTTTGGAAAGGTATTGCTGCCATGATTCTGAAAAAACACAAAAATGAACAGCTGGCTGTTTTGGCTATGTTCCTATCAGCAGCAATCTGGGGGTCAGGTTTCATCGTGACCCGCGTTGCCATCAATGTCGGGTTCAGTACGCCCCTTATCCTGACAGGCCGGTTCTCCATTGCCGCGCTGATTTTTGGTGTTTTTTTTCGAAAATCAATCAAAAAAATGAATCGCCGGGCTTTCTTCACCGGTTTACCTGTCGGTTTGTTGCTTTTTCTGGGATTTTTATTCCAGACACTTGGTCTTGGTCTGACAACACCGTCGCGCAACGCTTTTATCACTGCATTGTATGTGATTATCGTCCCATTTCTGGCTTGGTTGATCTGGCGGCGCAGGCCTGCCTGGTACCTCTTTGCTGGCGCTGGAACCAGTATCGTTGGCATAGCCTTGCTCTCCCTGGACGGCAGCGGTGGCGACAGCCTGACCGGTGATGCGCTGACATTGCTCTGCGCACTGTGTTTTGCTGCCCATTTTCTGGCTCTCGAATGGGCTGTTCACAGGATGGCAATCGGCCAGCTTCTGTTCATGCAAATGGCTGTAACGACCATTTGTTCATTGATGACGCTCGGATTGAATCCGGGTGGATTGCACATAGCAGTTCAAGCGGCCAATGAAACCAGTTGGCTTTCTGGTCTGGCTGCGCTGTTGTATCTGGCGCTCTTCAGCTCGTGCATCGCCTACGCGATCCAAACCACAGCGCAAAAATACACGACCTCATCAAAAGCTGCCATTATCCTGGCAGCTGAATCTTTGTGGGGCAGCCTTTTTTCGCTGCTGCTTGGCTTTGAACCCTTTACAATCCGTCTTTTGGCTGGCGGCCTGATTATTTTTATATCGATTCTAATGGTTGAACTGCCTGCATGGTATCGTCCGACAGTGATGCCCGCTGACGATCCGGTTACCGAGACTGATGCTCTGCCAGATTGATCTCCATTGTATAGATATACATGGAACCATGAACTTAAGGCTTACCATGAAGTCTGTGGGAAAGTTATGTTAAATATGTTATATGCTGTTTCAAATGTCCGACCTGATGATGTCATGCACGCTAGCGCACAATCAGAACAGATTTTCTAACCGACCTTGTCACCCGATCAGCCACACTGCCAAGAAGAAATTTTTTCAGTCCTGTTTTGCTGCTGCAGCCTATAACGACCAAGTCAAAGTCGCTATTGTTCACAAATTCCGTAATGACATCAGATGGATTACCTGACATAGACACAGTAATAACAGGTTTAAGCAACACGCTGGCTCGCGATTTGGCTTTGCTTAATATTTTATCAGCAGTTTCCGATGTCTCATCCATTTGGTCGCTTTTGGCAACATGCATAAAAGCACCGGTTCCCGCTTGCCCCGCTACCATATCGGGTACATTAGGTGTTGCAGCAGCTGAACCGCCAGCAACTGCTGGCGTCGCTATTGTTTTTCTATCTGGATCTTCATCAACATACAGCAAAGTCAATTCACTTTCATATATTTTTGCTAATTCGATCGCTTTATCAAGTGCAGCGTTGGCGCATTCTGATCCATCTATTGGAACAAATATTTTTTTCATCGAAATTCCTCCTGTCCTTTTTATAAATCATTCATAACATCTTGTACATTAATATTATTATAACCCAAATAATATTATTGAACTGTAACACAGGTAGCGTTTAGCGAAAATAATCTGGCGATCCAGAATTATCCATTCTCACCTTCGGTTTCTGATCTACATATGCGATACGAACTGCCCGAAACCTCCTCGATCACATGCGATACCGCCTTGGCTACACCACCCTCGGCAAAGGGATTGGACAATCCGGCCAGGCTCAACAACTCGAGGTATCCCTGGCTGCCACCAGCCCTGCATAGCGACATGTAATCGGTCCATGCATCCGCCTGGTTGGTCTTCATGCGACCATAAAACCCGAAAGCACCCATTTGAGCCAGAGCATAGTCGATGTAATAAAACGGGTACATGAAGATATGCTGTTTCTGCATCCAGAAGCCACCTTTTTCCAAAAATTCCACCCCGTCGTAATCACGCCAGGGCATGTAGGTGCGCTCGAGATCACGCCATACTTGACGTCGCTCCATGGCGGTCATGTCCGGCTGGTCGTACACGATATGCTGGAATTCATCGACGCACATCATGTAAGGCAAAACGTTCAAAGACTGGCATAAGTGTGCATAGCGGTATTGTACAGCCTTGTCACCAAAGAATTTATCCATCCAGGGATAGGTGAAATGCTCCATGGACATTGAATGAATTTCATTGATTTCATTCGTTGAATGGCAGTATTCCGACAGCTCCTGTTCGCGCGATGCCGTAAAGTAGGCAAACGCATGACCAGCCTCGTGGGTCAGGACATCAACATCAGCGGATGTGCCATTGAAATTAGCGAAAATGAAGGGTGCCTTCCAGCTTGACAGGCTGGTGCAATAACCGCCCATGCGCTTGCCCGGTCTTGTTTCCAGGTCAAAGAGCTCATGTTGGGTCATAAAATCGAAAAACTTGCCCGTTTCGGGACTCAACGCCCGGTACATTTCCTGGGCCCATGCGACCATCTGATCCTTGCTGCCGGCCGGTTCGGGATTACCATCCGGAAACAGCAACGATTCATCGAAATACTTCAGCTTGTCTACGCCAATTCGCTCCGCTTGATCAGCCCGGATTTTAGCACAGGCCGGAACAACGATCTCCAACACCTGGCGGCGGAAGCTGGCCACATCCTGCGGACCGTAGGCGGTACGATGGCGATTGAGATACGCAAGTTCCGTGAAACGGTCGAAGCCGAGCTTCTTGGCCATGCGCACGCGTACAGCGATCAGCTGGTCGTAGAGCCGATCCAATTCATCAGCATGGGTGGCATAGAGAGCTGACCAAGCAAGGAAAGCCTCGCGGCGATGTCCACGGTCCTGGTGCTCCATATGCTTGAGCAAGCCGTAAAAATTGACGTGATCGTTTTTAAAGAGGGTGGTGCATTGCGCGGTCAGCTTCTGATACGCCTGACGCAGGTTAGCCTCCTCGACCTTCTCTTCCATAATCGATTCATCCTGTACCTTGAGCTCCGTTTCAGCATTGATAAACAGCTGGCTGCCGAAATCCGCTTCCAGCTCACGGCGGAACGGACAGGACAGCAGGGCTTTGAGCAGTTGGATCTGCATCGGGATCAGCTTCGGCAGGTTTTCGTTCAGGAAGGTCATTTCCTGATCATAAAACGTATCCGTCGTATCAATCGTATTGCGGACATGAGCGATGGTGACCATCGTGTCCACGTTTTTTTCCATTTCCTGTATTTCAATCAAGGCCTGACGCGCCATTCTGGCATCGCTCGCGTTTGCAAGCTGTTCAATCAGCTGAATCGTCTGGTTTTTGAACAATATTAGGTCTGGCCGGCTATAGGGGATGTCAGCAAATTTCTCCATAATGTCCTCTTTTCATCAACAGGCCTGCCAGATCGACAGGCCAATTTGGTTGATTTATTCATTATATTTTATCACATTTAACTCATTTCATTTTTTCATGTTAAACGATGACACTTTGATCGACGATGTGCTGGAACTGCCACGATTGAGGCTGCAAGGCTTTGATGCCTATGTGCGCTCATCTGCTCCTGGCATCGCTCCCTGCAACACATCCAGCGGGTATTGACCGCTGAAACAGGCATCACAATACGGATGACCGGTTGTCCCCAGAATATCGTTAAGACTGTCCAAAGCCAGAAATCCGAGCGAGTCGGCACCGATATTGCGCCGGATTTCATCGAGTGTATGACAACGGGCTGTCAGTTCGTCCTGAGAAGGGATGTCTGTACCGAAGTAGCACGGCCATAGAAAGGGCGGCGCGCTGATACGCACATGCACCTCAGTCGCTCCGGCAGCCTTGATCATGTGAACGATATGCTTGCTGGTCGTGCCACGGACGATCGAATCATCTACCATGACGACCTTGCGTCCGGCCAGATTCTCTCTGACCGGGTTCAGCTTGATGCGTACAGCAGCTTCGCGCTGCTGCTGAGTCGGTTTGATGAATGTCCGGCCAACATAGTTGTTTTTCACCAGACCTTTGCCATACTGGATGCCAGATGCCATGCTATAGCCAAGCGCAGCATCTGTACCGGAATCCGGCACACCAAAAACAAGGTCTGCTTCCACCGGATGTTGCCTGGCCAACAGCTTGCCGGCAGCAAGGCGTGATGCCAGCACACTGACGCCATCCATATGACTGTCAGGGCGCGCAAAATAAATATACTCAAAAATGCAATGTCGGACCATCTGTCCGCAATGTGTGCGCAATGAACGTATGCCATGGCGATCGACAATCACGATCTCACCAGGTTCGACATCCCGAATCCATGTCGCACCCACTGCATCAAGCGCACAACTTTCAGAAGAAATTACAATCGAGTCGTTAATCCTGCCCAGGCAGAGCGGCCGTATACCAAGAGGATCCCTGACAGCCATCAGTTTCCCCCTACTCATAACCAGCAGGCTGTAAGCACCTCTGATCTGCGCCATACTACGGGCAATGGCTTCTTCAACACTGTCACAAGAAGCCCGATGACGGGCGATAAGGTAGGCGATGATTTCCGAGTCAATGGTTGTCTGGAATATTGCTCCTCGTTGCTCCAACATCTGGCGCAAGGCGCATGTATTGGTCAGGTTGCCGTTATGTGCCAGGCTCAAAACGCCTTTGCTGTAACGCGATAACAGAGGCTGGGCATTTTCCCTGCAGCTTTCACCGGTGGTTGCGTATCTTACATGGCCGATGGCTACCGGACCCTGCAGACGGTCCAATACGGCTTCTGAAAAGACTTCACCGACCAGTCCCATGTCCTTGTACACTTGTACCTGACCCAGGTTGTTCGAGGCAATGCCACAGCTTTCCTGGCCTCTGTGCTGCAGGGCAAACAGCCCCTGGTAAACGAGAGGTGCTGCCATACCCTCCAAGGCAAAGAGTCCAAAAATGCCACATTCCTCATGCATAAATATATCTCCTCAGGTTTTGTCTTCTGCAGCAGAAGACTGCAATGCCTGCTGAAAAGGGCAAAGCATGTTCCAGTCTGATCTGGCACATTGTCATTCAGGTATGAACTCATGTATGATGTTGTCATCACCCATGGGCATTTTTTCGGCAACACCATTATACCAGCAATTTGCACACTTGTTTCCACGCAGTGGAGGTATCGTATGCCACATGACCAGTTCCCAGAACCACTGAACCACATCATTGAAGATCTTCTACCGTTGATAAGACAACTTTTTTGTGGAAAATATGCGATAGCAGTCGCAGGCTCTTATGGTAAAAAAAGGAATGACAGCATGTCGGACATTGATCTGCGTGCCTACTACGAGAACTGGATACCTGATAAAGACCATCTTGCTTTTCTCAGGCAGACCATTGACCTGCATATCACGGACTGGCGCCGGCAAGGTATTGAAATTGACGGTTACTGGCCTCGACGTATCAGTGATATCGACGATCGCCTGCAATCCATTCTCGACGGTTCCTCTCCGAATCCTGATCCCTGCATCTGGACAATCTGGGGTTACCATCTGCCAACTGACTTGTCTAACAACACCATTATCGATGATCCTTTTGCCATTATTTCTGAATGGCAGAGACAGTTGCAAACATATCCTGACAAGCTCCGGAACCACATTATCAAGAAGCATCTGGATAGCGCGCTGTACTGGCGGCACGATTACCACTACCAGAATAAGGTAGCCAGGCAGGACACTCTGTTTTGTGCCGGTCTGGCCAGTCTGCTGGTGCATAACCTGGTGCAGGTCATCTTCGCGCTCAATCGTGTTTACTATTCAGGTGATGGCTGGAACCTGAACTATATCACCAGGTTTCATCTGGTGCCGCCCGGTTTTTGTTCTGAACTGGAAACGGTACTGCTGGTGGGTGATCCGGAACAATATCCTGAACAGCGTGAGCGTCTCTGCAGGCTGATTGACAGCGTTGAACAACTGGTAAGGGATTATCTTTGATCGGGTACCGCTGCTGGTTCACAATATTGTAAGTCTCGTGCCATTGGTGTTCTTTGGGCCTATATATCGATAAACAGACATATGCATCATGATTATTGGACTTAAGGTCATTATTAAAACCTTAAATGGAGCAATATAAAAAGAGGTGGACAACTCAGGACCGCATTCCTACACTGCCGGTATGCCGCCCTATAATACGATTTCTCTCTAAAGCAGACTCAGCGCATGAGAGAGCTCGATATCGACCATGGTGTTACTATGGCTTCCACTACATCAAGTCCACAGTTTGAAACCATCTGGAGCAGGTTCTGCGTCCTTCCGCACCAGTGCCCTTCAAACATTTTACCTCTCGAAGAAATAACCTTCTTGACTTCCTTATAAAACGGTATTGCTTTGCTCGTTATATTGACCCTGATGCACAAGATAAACATTAGCGCTTTTTCGGTCAACATCCAGTGTCAAGCGATTGTTCACTGTGGCATATTTATGGTTCGTATCAAGACATTGCAGGTAACCAACCTCTTCAGCAAACTGTAGACTGAAGCGTACAGCAACAGGATAATGGTTAAGCACGAACAAGACACAGCGTCCATCAGCTGTACGATGCAGGATAGCGCTACCAAGGTTTCTGGGTTGGACAAAGAGCTCGTGGCCACCGCCTTCTTTCTTCCAGTCAACCCACGAAACTGTTTCCTCGACAGTAATGTGCACATGCGGTTTTGATGCATAGTTGATCAGAACATCCTTGACCAGCTGGATCGCTGCAAAGTCATCCTGCTCTGCCGATGTTGTCGCACATAGTGTTTTATTCTGCCAGATGACGCGACCCAAGCCGATTGAACAGCTTTCAGGTTTATCCAGATCCAAGAACTGCAGATTTTTTCCGTTTTCATCCAGATTAGGCCATTGTCCACTGATCACAAGCGTACCGCCAGAATTAATCCAGTTGCGGAGATTGCGGCTGGCCTGGCGTTCGATCAGTGGACTTCCTGGCAGGAACGCGAGACAGTAATCGTTCAATAGGTTCGGTCGAGCTAAAATATCCACGGCACCGGCCTGATAGCCAGCCTGTTCAACCAAACGGAACAAGCCTATGTATTCCTGTGTGGCAATACCGGCCTGAACACCACCAATAAGAGGCAATCCAACATGCACGACCTGATCGTTACAGGGCATCGGATCACCGACTGCGGTGTGGCGATGCTGGATCAAGTCATAGATAACAGCGGTGTCCATCTGCGGGACAAGATCATCCCAGTTGTTTATTTTGTGGAAGCAAAGGTCAATGGTCTCCTGCAAAACAGCCCAGCTTGGCCGCCGATGCCCATGGCTAGAAACCGGAGCATCACCCCAACAATCACGATCGTGAAACATAAACCAGGCGATCGCTTTACAGCCATGCGCCAGTGCACATCGTGCCATAAACCGCATATGGTCATCACTGACCCGGCTGGGTAAGATCCGGTTCCAGGTACCAGCCATGAACTCTGCCGACCAGGTATAATTCAGACTGGCATTCATCAGTTTCAACACACGAGCCATACTCTGGTAGCCAGA
>JAAYLM010000075.1 GCA_012521915.1 Oscillospiraceae bacterium
ACAGTACGGTCTACCAGTATACACTGCATATCTCTTCAGAGCTGCCTAAGAACAAAGCCCGGGTTGCTCAGATGGCCAACATCCTGCTCGAGAAGCAGATGCAGTACAAGCAGTCCGGCATGGATGTGGATATCATCACACCGGAAGAGTGGTTGATGCTGCAGGATCTGCCAATCCGCGAATACATGCAGGACCGCATGAGCATTCAGCGTGACGCGGACTATATGGAAAAGGTTTCCAAAGTCCTGTTCGCTTTCTCCGGTATGATCAAGAACGGCGTGGATCCACGGGATGCCCTGGCCATGACGGCTCAGGAGCTCAAGGCTTCCGAACAGCCGGGGGCCATGCCTCCGGAAGAGATGATGATGGAGCCTCCGGTTGAACCCGGCATGACTGGCATGCCGCCGCCTGACTTCAATCCCAGTACGACTGGTCAGCCGCCAATGTATTGACGCACATATACAATTGGGATACAATCTCAATTAAAGGGACCGCGCCCCTCAAGCGTGCGAAAGGTCAACCTCGCCAGTTGACGCCGTAAGGAGGATTTGGCAGATGAGTGAATTAGATGCCTTGAACGCTGTACTCAGCGCACCCGCTGAAAGCACGACATCAACGCAACCGCAATCGCAGGCGCAACCTGCCGCTGAGACTTCGCCGGACAAAGATTCGGCTTCCACCAATCCACCTGTCGAAACACAACAGACCCCGCCAGCAACTGAGCCTAAGGCTGCCGAAACAAAATCGGACGCACCGGCCCAGCCCGAAGCTGAGACGGAAGAGACACCTGAACAGATCTTCACCGGCACCCGTCAGAACCAGGCATTCGCCCAGATGCGCGTCCAGAACAAACAGCTTCAGGACACCATCGGCAAGCTTGGCCAGATCATGGGACTGCCCGGCAATACTCCGCCTGACCAGCTGATTCCCATTGTCCAGCAGCGTCTGCTCGAGATTGAGGCCAAGGCCAATAACATCCCGGTAGAGCTGGCTCAGCGATTGGAACAGGCTGAACAGCAGAGGCAGCAGCAGGAATCCGAGATGCTCAAGAATAACGCGGCACTCGCTTTCCAGAAGGTCAAGGATACCTATAAGCTGACCCAGAACCAGCTGATTGAGTTCGCTCAGAAGCTGAATGAGTCCGGCAAGAATCCTTACCAGCAGCCGCTGGATCTGATGCAGGAATATCGTCTGCTGAACTTCGACGCACTCCTTGAGAAAGCACGCACGGAAGCGGCACAAGAGGTACTGGTACGTCAGCAGAAAGCTGCCACCCAAAGCAGCGCACCATCCAAAGCTAACGGCCAGACTACGGAACCGCTGACAAAGGTTTCGTCCATCAATGATTTGAATAAATTGCTGGGCGGCCAATAATAGGAGGTCCCTATGGCTGAACTTAATCTTAATGCTCTTGCGCCTACTGACCAGATCATGGCTGCGGCCAATCTGGTAAACCAGGCGATCCAGGGCGGTGCTTTGATCGCACCGGAAATCTTTTATTCCAAACAGCTTCTCGACACAATCCGCATTGACGCGGACCAGTATGTCTATTACAGACTTGCTGATTCTATGCCGATTCAGGAACGTGCCGACAAGCTTTATCTTCGCAGATGGTCTGCGCTGCAGGCTCACACCACGCCGCTGACAGAAGGCATTCCGCCCCTGTCCGACAAAGGCTCGGTCAAGAAGTACGAACTGGAAGCATTCCAGTACGGCCGCTACATGGAGTTCACCGATAAGGTTGACTTCAAAGTGGTTGACGGCGTGGTCGCGCACTATGCCAAGGAATACTCCATCGTCGCTATCGAGACCCTGGACCTGCTGGCCCGTGAAGCTCTGCTCCTGAATGCGCAGAAATTCTATGCCGGTTCCGTCCTCGGCCCTGATAACCTGACCTTCGCCAATGGCGCCCCGTCCATGACCGACCTGCGCAAGATCGTCCTGGCCATGAAGAAAGCGCTGGTTAAACCCCGCAACAACGGACGCTACCATGTTATCGGCTCTCCGGAGTTCTTCTATGACATGATCGCGGACGACACGGTTGAGGCGTACATGACGATCAACCAGACAACCAAAACCATGTATGACAATACCATGCTGGTTCCGATGTTCGGTATGGAGTTCTACGAGACCATGGTGGTCCCGACCTCCGGCGAATATGTGGATGCAGGCGGCGACAAGCGCCTGAAGATCTGGTCCGGCACGATTGCCGTACCGGTCATCGGCACATCCGATACCAGCCCGACACCTCCGGCTATTTCGGATTTGATCGAAACCAATTCGGCGCAGTACTCGACAGTCAGCGGTTATGTCAATGACCCTGTCACGGGTCAGGCAGCCAGCTATATCCCGGATCAACCTACCTGGACGATTCCGGCTAGCCACTTCGAGTTCAAGATGCAGCACATCCTGGTCGTCGGCAAAGATGCCCTGGCCCGCACCGGGCTGCAGGGCGAAGACA
>JAAYLM010000481.1 GCA_012521915.1 Oscillospiraceae bacterium
CCGAGTACAATACAGCGGAGGACTTGCTGAACCTGAGATTGGATGAAGACTACATGGAAAGCGAATTAAATCTGAAAAAAATGCGTGATTACGTCAATCGGATCCAATCTCCGGCATTAACGAAGCGCGTCAATCTGTTATGGGAGGCATACGGTCTGTATGATTGAATCCATCGACAACATCAGGATCTTTTTCCCGCCGGTGATCGCGCAAAATAAAGCCTTCGATTCCATGATGCTTAAGGAGTATATCCAATGCCAGGTTTTATCGTATCTGTCTCGGCAGCCAGATGCGGTACGAATGACTTTCATCGGTGGCACTTGCCTGAGGCTGGTTCATGGGATCAACCGCTTCTCGGAGGATCTGGATTTCGACTGTAAAACTTTAGATCACGCGCGGTTCCTTCACATAACAGATCGTCTGTTGACTTACCTGGAGAAATACGGCTACAGAGTTGAAGCGAAAGATCGGGAAAGCAAAAAATTAACGGCTTTCCGGCGCAGCATCACGTTCCCGGAGCTGCTCTATTTGTTAGGTCTGTCAGGATACCGGGAGCAGCGCTTCCTCTTGAAAGTGGAAACGCAGGATCAGGGGATCGAGTACACATCTGAAACGGTATTTTTGAATCGATGCGGTTTTCTATTCCCGTTAAAGGTCGCACCGATTGCCGTTCTTTGCGCCATGAAAGTGATGGCTGCACTAAACCGCGGCAAGGGCAGGGACTTTTATGATCTGCTGTTCCTTTTGCAGCGCACGGAACCCGATTATGGATTTCTAAAACAAAAGTGCGGCATCAGCAGCAAAGCCCAGCTGATCACGGCACTCATCGATAAAGCTGGATCGACTGATCTGTCCCGCAAACGCCGGGATTTTGAGCATCTTCTGATCGAAAAGGCCGATGCCGATAGAATTTTGTTGTTTGGTGATTTCGTACGAAACCTGTGACGCTACATGGCGAAAGGCGAAGCATGAGCGGACAACGCGCTGGCTTTTTTCGCGGAACACCAGCGAGAATAGATCTTATTGTCCGCTAAGTGTTGCCTTCTCATGACACGCCGAAACATGTATGGCGCAGGAAGCACTTTTCCCCCGCCTTTGCCCACCAAACCGAACGCTCTGAAGGCAATAGCCCTGCTTCGTAGCATTCCCACAGCGTCTGGGCTACGCCCTTAGCATACACCACACCATTGTCGCTTATGTATACGACCTCATTGGGGAAGTCCGGGATGCACTGGCTGCACAACCGAACCGCGCGCTTGCTGGATAACCCATTGAATTTCTCGCAGGTGAAGTTTGTCTTTGACGATGCCGGCGGCGTGTTCCACTTTGAAAAAAACGGTCAATGGCTTACACTGACATTCGGTTATGGCATGCATGTACGACAGCCATTTGCCGAATACGGCGACGACGCCATCGCCTCCCGCGCCTGGGTCAATGACGACACGCTGAACATCTGCTGTCTGCTGCCGGGGAACCGAAACGCCGCCATGCGCATGACCGTCCGTGTACGCAGCAACTCCGTGACTATCGGCATGAGCGCTGCGGCTGAGGGTATGCTGGAAAATTATGATGGCCATGCCAGCGGGTTTTTTATTGATGCGACTCATTGAATTTAGTTTAGCTCTTGCTTAATCACGCCATTCGCAAGGTTGATCAAGTTCAAGATGCGATTGGCTGATTTCACCTAGTCGCATCCGCGCTCCGCTGAAAAGTGAGAATCGCTTCGATCGCTCTCGAAGATGCTTCGCTGTGAAAAGGTTTTGTCCATATTGCTTGGGCAGGATTATTTTGCGCGTGAATA
>JAAYLM010000482.1 GCA_012521915.1 Oscillospiraceae bacterium
AGCTCCATGCGCGGGGTCCGGTTGGACTGGACGGGTTGTTGACGTACCAGTACCGCCTGCTGGGGCATGGACAAATAGTTGCTGATTATGCTGCCGGCAAAGCCCATTTCAGCCATCTGCCGGGCGACAAGCCGTACCCGGCTGATTGATTCCTGAGCCGGCGGAATGGACCGATGCCTTTGGGTTGTCGCTGTGTCCTGCTTAATGGTAAAATAAAATGAAACAGCACGGTGGAGGAACTAAGCTATGAAAATTGCGATCGGCAGCGATCATGCCGGCTATCCGCTGAAACAGGCGGTAAAAGAGCATCTGGTGCGCCAAGGCCTTGAATGTGTTGATTATGGAACACAAAATGCGGTTGATTCTGTCAGTTATGTCGGGTATGCCGCGTCTGTCGCTGAAGCCGTTCAGAAAAAGGCTGTTGATCTCGGCATCGTGGTTTGTGGCACCGGGCTGGGTGTTTCCATGACCGTCAACAAGTATCGCGGCATTCGCGGCGCCCTTTGCTGCAATGAGTACATGGCCAGAATGGCCCGGCAGCACAATGATGCCAATGTTCTAGCCTTGGGTGCTCGTGTGCTGGGTTCGGCTCTGGCTTTGGCCATTGTCGACGCCTTTCTCGCTGAGCCGTTCGAATCAGGCGGCCGTCACCAGGTACGTATCAATGAGATCGCGACAGTCGAAGATACGTGTTTTAAAGCCTGAACAATGACGACCAGACCTGTATCATCAGACCGGCGGCAGTGCGATACTGACCGCCCGGTTCATGAAAATAATATAAGCCACAGGAGGCTGTAAGCATGGAAAACGTTTTTGTCTTCGACCATCCGCTCATTCAACATAAAATATCGCTGATGCGCGATAAGCGGACCACCACTAAAGAGTTTCGTGAGCTGGTATCGGAAGTTGCCATGCTGATGGCCTATGAAGTGACACGCGATTTGCCGCTTGAGGAGATCGAAATCGAAACGCCGATCGCTATGGCCAAAACCAAAGTGCTGGCCGGCAAGAAGCTGGCCCTGGTACCCATCCTGCGTGCCGGCTTGGGTATGGTCGATAGCATGCTCAATCTGCTACCGATGGCCAAGGTTGGCCACATCGGCCTGTATCGCGATCCCAAAACGCTGGAGCCGGTCGAATACTATTGTAAACTGCCGGAAGATGCCCAGGAAAGGGAGCTTGTTGTTCTCGATCCCATGTTGGCGACCGGCGGATCAGCTTCAGCCGCTGTTTCTTTCCTTAAGCAAAAAGGCATTACCAACATTAAGTTCATGTGCTTGATTGCTGCTCCGGAAGGTATTGAGCGTCTGCACCGCGATCATCCGGATGTGCCCATTTTCTGTGCTGCCAAAGATGAGAAGCTCAACGACCACGCCTATATTGTTCCTGGCCTGGGGGATGCCGGAGACCGTTTGTTCGGCACACGCTGAACCTGCCGGCCAGCTGGCCGGAATAGCGGAACCACTGAGCAGATGGGAAAGTTGTCTGCCTAATCTGTACAAAGCGACTGCAGCCTCCGAGAGCTTGCTCTGGACAAGTGACGAATAAAGCCTGTTGCGTTTGCAAACAAGCAATATTCGTTGTATGATGATTCAATGCGAAAAAAGTTCGGTCGTATGTTTGGCCGGACTTTGTACTTCATGATTGGGCCTTGCGGCCAGTATAATTGCCCGACCTCTGCCGCTGCGTATCTCCGACAGTTCTCGGACATAGGCAGGTGACGATTATTCTTGTGATACTGCATACTGTGGTTTTGGGTTATTGGCAGGATTTTATCATTGCCTTAAAAGAGCATATGCTTGAAGAAGTGCGTATCGGTGATATCGGTTCTGTGATCGCTCATGCGATCGAGCCGAAAATCTTGTGGACACTCGATCTTTTTGGCTGGGCATTTCCCATCAGCGATGCAGCCCTGGTGACCTTTCTGGTTTTACCCGTTATTTGGATTCTGGCCTGGCTGATGGGTCGCAAACCTGTCCTTGCTCCCAGCGGCGGCCGACAGCTGATTGCGGAAAGCCTGGTGCAGGTTTTGCTCGATCTATGTAAAAATGCCGGCATGTCCTACGAACAGGCAGAAAAGGTGGTTCCCTTTATCGGTTCAACCGGTATCTTCATCACACTGACCAACCTGACATCCATGCTGAAAATCCCACCGCCCGCGAAAAATCCGGCGTTCCCTATTGCCATGGCCTTGCTGACCATTGCCTACGTCATTGCTACATCCATCCGCTTTGTGGGTTTGCGCGGATTCTGGCAGTCTTTGATTTACCCCAAAAATATTCTACTGCCATTCAAGCTTTTGGATTTTGTCATCAAGCCCATGTCGCTGGCTTTGCGTTTGTTCGGCAATGTTTTTGGTGCCTTTATCCTGATGGAGTTTATCTTTATTGTGGTTCCGATTTTGCTGCCGGGCGTCATAGGTCTTTGGTTTGACCTGGCTGACGGCATCCTGCAGGGGATCATCTTTACTTATTTGTCTGCTACTTATATCGGGGAGATTGTTGAAAGCGCCCATGAAGCCGCAGAAGCAGCAAAGGCAGCCCGGGGTACCGCGCATAAAAAACAAAACGCGTAAGCGTGTCTGAATATCATGTGTTGACGAGTTAACAGGGAGGAAACGTTTATGGACAAAGGAATTA
>JAAYLM010000483.1 GCA_012521915.1 Oscillospiraceae bacterium
ATGTGTGATCAAACATATCGCACTGACAGGCCCAGAAACCGCAATGGTTTCTGGGTTTTTCATATCCGGAATTTTGCGAGGTATCTTTATGGAACATTCATTTAAGGGGCAATGGATTACTGATTCCAAAGGTGACAAAATTGCTTGATGCATATCGCCGGTGCTACGAAACAGATCATTTGCTGAGGAACCTTGACAAATGGTGCGTGGTTGAATGGCCAAAGAATTTTCAGCATGATTATGATGTGGATATAACGGAGGGAAAAGTTTGCGAAGAGGCACACGTATCAATCAACGCTTATTATATCGAAGCGATACGCACCGCCAACAGAATGGCACATATTCTGGGACGACAAAAATATCGTGATGAAAAGCCCTTGCTCGACAGATTCTACGCGGTCTTTTACAATGAGGAGAAAAAGCTGTTTAAAGACGGTGAAAACACAAACCATATCAGTCTCGTCGGGAACAGTTTTGTCTATGGATTTTCTCTTTGCCCCGACAAAGAATGTGAGCAAGCTATCATTGAAGCCATAAAAAGAGAGGGCATCAGTTCGCTTTCATTTTTCTGTGTTTTCCCTGTATTGCTTGGCTATGCCAGAAATGGAAGAACTGACCTTATTAAGGAAGCTCTTTTAAATAATGGTGCATGGAGACGCATGCTTCGTGAAGATGCCACGACCACCTTTGAGGGTTGGGGCAAGTCCACCAAATGGAACACGTCCCTATTCCACTTAACGATGTCATACGTCGCCACTTTCATGGCGGATGTGGCGATTGAGAAAATTCTTTGAGATATACCCAACCACGGAGGGGCGGACAGCTTGCGTAAAGAGCACCCGGCAAAGCACGTTCCCGAACCTTTTACTTTGATACCATAAAGGAGCGCCACGATATGCACATCATCAGGAACATACTCAGTAAAATAGTATACGGCATCGCCCGGGCGCATGCCTTCCTGCTGGACGGGCTCGTCTACATTATTGAAACTGGTGTTCTGCTGGTGCGAAGCTTCCTCAGGGGATGCGCCATATTGATCAGCATGGGTGGCTGCCTGGCTGTCATCCTGCTTCTCGGCCCGGTTGGCCACTGGATCACACAACATCCTTCACTCATTGTTGTTTCGCTGATTATCCTGGTCTTCCCTTTACTGGGTGCAGCTTCTGTCTCATTCCTTAAGGCTTTCAAAGAAATCAGCACCCGGTATTTGTTTCATTTATCCCGGCATCTTGAGGATCCTGAACGGTACATGTATCATGCTTACCGTTTTTACCGCCAGGCATACCGTCAGGCTGAAGAAGATGCACAACGCCGGGAAAGGGATCGTCGAGAACAGCAGCAAAAAGCCTGGGAAGATAGATTTCGTCAATGGCATCAATATGGCGGAACCTGGCAGCAACAGGAACAGGTTCAAGCCAATCCCTACCTCGACTTCAAACGCAAGTATGAAGAGAGCTGTGCCCTTCTGGACGTTCCAGTAACGGCAGATCAGTATAAAATCAAGCTGGCTTACCGAAAAAAAGCTAAAATATACCATCCTGATATCAATAAAAGACCTGATGCGACACGAAAATTTCAGATGGTCAATGAAGCGTATGAATTTCTCAATGAAGACAATATACAGCGCTATAAAAGAATCTAAGCGATACCATACGTTTTCTTGCGTTCAGGAAAACGCTCCTGACTGATTTGCATACCACGCCAATCTCGGTTGGTCTGATCTGATGGTCAGGAGAATACACCTGTTCGACATGCAATTTCCGCCATAATATGATATAATAAAAGGAATTCGTGCCGATTTATACGTTCATGCATGCATGAACACATTCATTCTGAGATGATTCACCTGTATTCATCGGACAGGCAGTTTGGCTCAGCAACAGGCCGTTTCCTGGTGGTCAACCGACTCACTTTCGAGTCGTTGGAACTGGAAACGGCTGGCTACCATGGGGGGGAATATTAATGCAGGATCATATAAACACACAGTTGGTTTCAGACCTCTTGATACGGGCTCGCGCCGCAGGCGGGAAATTGGGGCGCGACGATATCCTTCAAGCGCTTGTATTCAATGATCAGGATCCGGACGACGCTGACGCGATCATTGCTCAGCTTAGCTTACACGGCATAACAGTCAATCAGGAATCTGATCAGGCTGATGAAGATAAGGGTGATGTACTTTCTGAAGACCTCTCCCAGATCGCTGTTGATGACCCTGTGCGCATGTACCTGAAAGAGATTGGCAAATTCGACTTGCTCACCCGCGATGAGGAAATAGATTTGGCTGAAGCAATTCGGAACGGTGATGAAGAAGCGAAAAAGAAGCTGTGCGAAGCCAATCTGCGCCTGGTTGTCAGCATAGCAAAGCATTATGTCGGCCGCAACATGCATTTCTTGGACCTGATCCAGGAGGGCAACATCGGGCTGATGAAATCAGTTGATAAATTCGATCACACCAAAGGCTTTAAATTTAGTACCTATGCCACCTGGTGGATTCGCCAGGCGATAACCAGGGCGATTGCCGACCAGAGCAGAACCATCCGTGTCCCCGTGCATATGGTTGAGTTAATCAACAAAACAATCCGCTGCCAGCGTCGGCTGAGCCAGCATCTTGGCCGGGAACCGGATGTTGAGGAAATCGCTGAGGAAATGGAGCTGCCGGTCGATAAAATAACAGAAATCATGAAATACGCCCTCGATCCCATATCCCTTGAAAAACCCATCGGCGAAGAAGGCGACAGCATGCTGGGTGACTTCATCCCAGACGAAGATGCCACCTCACCTATCGAGCATGCCTCACAGCAGATGTTTCGCGAGCAGCTGTTTAAAGTTCTGATGACCTTAACACCCAGAGAAAGTAAAATCCTGCGCCTGCGTTACGGTCTGGATGACAATAGGTCACGGACACTTGAGGAAGTCGGCCGTGAATTCAACGTCACCCGTGAACGCATCCGCCAAATTGAGGCGAAAGCACTGCGAAAACTGCGTCACCCTTCGCGGAGCAGCGTGCTAAGCGGCAGCCTTGATCATTAAAATCGTATCCAGGATGTGATTAATCCCATGATGTTGTCGCAGACCCAAAACAGAGCTGAAAAAATATTCACTTGACAAATCGCCATTTTCGGCGTTTACTTAAGTAGTCGTTAAAACGACAGCTTAATGGACTTGGCCCGGCGTCAGGAAAACCTGCCTATCCGGACAGAAACAGCATTATGCATACAGCACAGGTTTTATCAAACAAGGAACACCGGTCATGTATGTATAAAAGCAATGACAGTTAACAGAGGTATCCAGACAATCAGCTTGGAATCATCCGACTGAACACTCCCATCAAAACGGTTCAAACGACCAGAACAAATTCCGGTAAGGCTATGGAGCCTGCCGGGGCAAAGTGAAAGAGGATTAAAAAAATGCCAGACAAAAGCATCGTATGCAAAGATTGCGGAACAACATTCATGTTTACAGAGAACGAACAAGCTTTTTACGCTGAAAAAGGCTTTGACAACGAACCACAGCGTTGCCCGGAATGTCGTGCCGCTAGAAAACAGGCTCGCAACAGTGGACGCGGTGGATTCCAACAGAGAGGCGAACGCGAAATGTTCCCGGCCACCTGTTCAGAATGTGGCTGTGAGACCATGGTTCCCTTCAGGCCATCAGGTGATAAGCCAGTTTATTGCCGGGAGTGTTACCAGCAGATGAGAGGCCGTTAAGCTAATCTCCAATGCAAAATCATCAGCCCCCGCCGGTTATGCCGGCGGGGGCTTTTTTGTTACACCCTATGGGTACAGCCATGATCAACCGCAGGCATATCCCGCTTCTTTTCTACAGCTCAGCTGATGCTGCCTCATACGGAACGCGTCGTTCCGGGCAGTTCTCCCGGGGGCACAGACGGCAATTCTCAAAGTGATTTTTCGCGGAAAAGTAGAAACCAGAAACCGACTTGGAGGGAATCATCAGGCAGGAATCCGTCAGCTTGACCCCTATGGCATCCGCCAGATCGGACATCAAGGCAAAGAGCGGTTTCTGCTGAGTGATCGGCCAGTCAGCTAATGAGCCGGGGCTCATCTGTGACAGGTCGCTCTTGGCAAAGTACTTGTTCTGAACGGTCTTGCGCATATGCTGGATGCTTTGCCGGAGTACCTGGTTTTTTATCTCGTCAGCCCAGTACTGCTCCAGAAAATCCGTATAACCGCGCGACCATGCATCAATTTCAGTGCCGCAAGTCGCGACATAAGGCAGCACGCGATGCGATTCACCCAGGTTGCGCCGAAGCAGGGCTGATGTAAAGATATGCCCTTCCACAAGGATCTCCTCTTCCCGTTTTTCCTCAAGCGCTGCAACAGCAAACACATACTTGGGCCGGGCAATCTGCTCTGCTTCCTTTAGCATGCGGCAAAAGGATTGATAGTCTTCGTTCTGAAGATCATCGTCAATTTTCAGTTTTTTTAAGAGCAGGCCAAGGTTCAGTCTAAAAGGGATATCCGCTTGTATGGTCTTCTGCATGTTTATCCTTCCTGATTTTCAGTCTGCAACCAGCGGCAGCTTTACCGGTATAAGTTCAATACACAACTTTCCCACCCCGCACAGCGGGTAGACTTTTCAGGCGCTGCTGTTTGACAGGCTGAGGAGCTTGCTCCGCGGTCAAACAGCCTGCGCAGCAGGAGTAAGCGCCGATAAGTCTGTGGGAAAG
>JAAYLM010000484.1 GCA_012521915.1 Oscillospiraceae bacterium
CCTTTATGGTCTCTATCCATCCGACCTGTTCAACCCGGAAGAGCGACCTGATGAATATGACGCAGCCCTGCTGGCCTTGGATAGCCGGCTGGAACAGGGAGGAGGCCATACGGGATGGAGCAGGGCCTGGGTAGCCTGCCTGTCTGCCCGGGCCGGACGGGGAGAGGCCGTTCGTGAGCATCTGCGTGGCCTTGTTGTTGATTTTGCCACGGAAAGCCTGCTTGACCTGCATCCACCAAGGATTTTCCAGATTGATGGCAACCTGGGTGCTGCTGCATGTTTGAATGAAGCCTTGGCCCAATATTGGAACGGCTGTCTGCATTTATTGCGTGCCCTGCCTGCTGCATGGCCGTCTGGACGGGTTTCCGGTATGCATGTGCCTGGAGGACACAGGATCAGCTTCCGCTGGCAGGATGGTCAGCTGGTTGACCTCCATGTCAAACTTGGTTATGCGGGTGCCTTAACGATAGCAGGACCAGGGTTAGCGCAAAGGAAGGTACTGACGGGCAGGCCGGATGAACTGTTTGACCTGCATGTAGCCAGAACGGACAACTGAGCCTGTCGTTACTCAGGCTGACAATCATGAAACGTTGTTTTTCAGAGCGAATGCCCACAAGGCAGTTGATAAGCAGTATACTGATAAAAAATGTCAAATCAGGAGGTATTGAGACAATATGAACCAGATTATTAAAAACGACTTTTTAACGGTGGCAGTTGATCCGCTGGGTGCTCAGCTTGCCAGCATCAAAGATCAGGCGGGGACAGAGCATCTGTGGCAGGGTGACCCTGCCTACTGGGCAGACAGGGCGCCCGTTCTGTTCCCCATTGTTGGCGGACTTATCAAAGACCAGTATGAGCTGGACGGTGCCACTTACACACTGCCCAAACATGGCTTCGCCAAGAAAATGGTTTTTGAAGTTACGGATAAGAGCGCTGATTCCGTCAGCATGGCAATCAAAGACGACGCAAACACCCGCACCATCTATCCCTTTGCCTTCTGCTTTACGGTTAAGTTCCAGCTGCTGGGCAAACAGCTGGCCATCACCTATACCATCGAAAATAAGTCCGCCACGACACAGTACGCTTCGTTCGGCGCTCATGAGGGTTTCAACTGTCCTGAAGGACCGGAAGCCTATGAACTGCGCTTTGAACAGGAAGAGAAACTGGCCACTTGCGGTGTCGATGGCAATCTGCTGAATAACGAGCTGACACCTGTGCTTGAAAAAGGCGCTGTATTGCCCTTGAAAAATTCATATTTTGAAATTGACGCGCTGATTTTCACCACCATCCGCTCACAGGCTGTCACGCTGGCTAAACGTGGGGGCGGCCGTGCTGTCCGGGTTGATTTTCCAGGCGTCCCCTATCTGGCAATCTGGACGCGCCCTTCGGCACCCTTTGTCTGTATTGAGCCCTGGTGCGGATTGCCGGACGAAACGGTATCCAGTGGTAAAATCGCTGAAAAACGTGGTATTATGGCGGTTCCGGCCGGTGAGACCCTGCATCGGACGCATACCATAACCTTTGAGGGTTGATCTCATAATAAGATGGTGGCCGGACCGGACAGAGCATAGAGCTGGACGGCCCGGCCGCACGTAGACAAATTGACAGGTGAACCAGCTCTGGTTATGATGAGACAACGAAAACCGGAAAAACTGAGTGAAACACATAATCAAGCACAGGGAGGCCGCGCATGCTGAAGAGAATAACCGTCGTCCTGTTGATTTTACTGCTGTTGATGACTGCTTCAGCCTGTAAACCAATAGCCGAACCTGATCAGGGCGATGAACGCCTTCAGATTGTCACCAGCTTTTATGTGCTCTATGATTTCGCCAGTAGAATCGGTGGTGACCATGTCGTGGGGACAAATCTTGTTCCGCCGGGTGCCGAA
>JAAYLM010000485.1 GCA_012521915.1 Oscillospiraceae bacterium
CTGCTTCTGGTAACCGAGCGATCTGGCGGATGATAAAGTCGCAATCTACGATGCCATAAAATTTCACACAAGCACGTACAAGCTGCACAGTCATCTTATATCTTTCCAGAGATTCCGGTCTAGCCATCATTTTCATACGATTTGTCTTCTTCCTTTCCATTTTACTCTATTTGAGTTCATCTGAATGAATCATTGTTCTCTCTCTTTTTGCATATACGTGTTACAGGCGTTAATGGGTGTTCTGGTGCAGCGGAACCGCGATCCCGGCAAGTGCTGAGCCACTAATCCTGAATAATCAGCAGCAAAAGTTGGGATGTATTTTGTCAACGGGCAATCCCCCTTTCCGGTATTTTTAGTCTACTTTAAACATTGGGATCTGCTACGTTATTCATCATCATCAAACAGGCCCTGGAAATCAGCACCAGCTTGGCTGCACTGTAGATCACTCAATTCCCGTGCGGTATGTCCGCGGTAGCGGATGATTCGTATCTCATCTGCCAAGGCGTATATCAGGCGCAACAGCTGCAACTGCTCGGCTTCATCGATTTCCAGCTTGAATTTCTGCTGCAGCACCTTCAGGACAACTTTGGGGGCATCATGACGCAGACCGATCCCGACCAGACGGACGATCTCCTCAGCCGGCAGAGACATATATTGTATTGTATCATGTAAAGCCGTCAGGGCGGCGGATTGTGGCACATAAGTGTCATCTGCATAACGCAGCAGTTCTTCTATTGGGATCGTTTTATATGGATAAGCCTCCTGTTTTTTTAGTAATTTCTGCATTGAGGCAGCATGGCTGCAACAGGCGGTACTGGTCAACCATTCTCCTTGCCGCCAGTAGCGTTTTCCGTTCCGTAACAGCAGAGAAAGAATCGTTCTAACAGATCTCACGGTCACGTCTGAAAGGGTTGGCAGTACACAGACCTGGCGCAACAACTCTGTTTCACTGATGACGCCGAAGAGATGAATTGCGCCACGCAAACCAGTCAACACCTCCTGCCAGCGAAGACGCTGCAGATCATTGACTTGAATCTGCTCAATCGCTTCCCTGATCTCATTGGGCATAACAAAGGTCAGATTACTCCGGTAGACATAAACCAGTCCGAAGACAACCAATTCATGGACACCAGCAGTATGACATAGTTCATTGTATCCTTGGCTGCCCTGTTTTAGTTCAGTTAAAGCCATTAAGCTATCATCCGGCAGATAATGCAATAGATCCGATAAATACTGCTTTTGAACCAGCCGCTGAGAGAGCTCCTCTTGACTTACATCGCTGCCTTCATCACCCATGACGGCCATCCAGAGCGACTGAAGCCTTTCAGGCGACTGATCTGACAGCACTGCTCTCAGTGTTGTCTTTATTGGCTGCTCACTAGCCAGATCCAAATAATGATCATAAATAGCCTTTTCAAAATGATTCATAAATCATAACCCCACATTAAAAAAGACGTCTTTTTGGCATCTAGAGAATAGTCACGAAACCGCATGGTGGTTTCAGTGTGAACTTATAAAAACGGCATATGGCGTCTGCTGTTGAAGGCTGTTGTGTGGCCTTTTACAGTTGTAATCCAGAACATATTGGCGTATAGCGTGGAAGATTGACCAAAGATCATCATACTCCTGTTGGTAGAGGCATTCGTACTTGAGTGAACGGAACCAACGCTCCATGACGATGTTATCCCGCCAGGCGCCTTTGCCGTTAACGCTGCGCAGGATAATATGACCGCTGTTCTGTGATATTGAATTGATATTCGCGGCATATTCCTTCCCCATATAAACGGAACCTTGGTCGTTATTGAGTATCTCCGGAATCCCCCATTGCAGGCTATCCTGGAGCGCAGCGATCACAAGATTGTGATCGGCGGTGTCGCTTAAGGCCCAACCGACGACAAAACGACTGAACCAGTCGATCACCACAGCCAGATAGAGAAAGGAACGCCCGATTGGAATATAGGTCAGATCAGCTGCCCAAGCCTGATTGGCCTTGCTTAGCTTATTTTTTCTAATCCTATACGGGATGGCTGCATGGCGAAAATAACGTGGCAAAGGCTTTGATGTTTGGCAAGCTGGCTGCAAATGCATTTCTTCCATATAGCGTTGGATCAAATGACGTGGCACCTCAGGGTAAGTGGCCTGGACAGCCTGCCAGATTTTGGTCATGCCCCAGGTTATGTGCTCAAGATGGATGCGATCCATGAGTCGTTTAATCTGTAGTTCGTCTGATTGCTGTTCGACTGGCTTATAATAAAGTGTACTCATCGGCACATCGTAGATGCGCGCCCAGCTTGCCAAACTGCCTGTCTGATCAGCATGCTGAACAATTAATTCCTTACGCTTATCGATTGAGGTCAGTTTTTGTACAGCAAATGACAGCTGTTGCATCTGCTCACGCAATATGTCATTCTCCTGCTTCAGTTGGCTGTTTTCAGATCGCAATAACGTAATTTTCTCCTTTTCTTTTCTCAACAATCCCTTGCGAAAAACATGTGGCATGTTTTCACGAAGCGCACGCACCCAGTTTTCCAGCGTTCTAACAGGAATACCTGTTTCTCTGGACAGTTTGCTAACGCCTCCGTCCTCATTGATAATCCGGTTGACTATTTTTAATTTTATGTATCCGTCAATATTTGCGCACATATGTTCTTTATGTCCTAATCAAAATGTTGTATTTATGATACCATACCACCACAATTTGTAGTAAATTTATATTCCAGATTTGTCGGTGAGTTAATTTACTTCTAACGCCTCATCATATAAGATTCCCAAAATTTACTTATGTGGTGGAATAGATTCTTGGTGAGTTGGGGGATGGGGAGTTGCGAAAAGTTGAGGAGTAGGGAATCAACTTCTTCTACTGATCTACTTATTGTTCTGCTCAAACTTCCACGCATCCCTGACCATTTCCTCAATCCCGAGTTCAGCCTTCCAGCCTAGTTCCTTCTCAGCTTTGCTAGCATCAGCGAAACAGGTTGCAATATCGCCAGGTCGTCTTCCGACTATCTCATAAG
>JAAYLM010000486.1 GCA_012521915.1 Oscillospiraceae bacterium
GGTTTCGACGGGGTCGTTGAGACTGGGGAAGCGGGTAGAGGATCCTCGTCGGCCTCTTAAAAAAACGAGGAACTTTTATAATTGCCAATAAACCGGCACTCGTAGCTGCTTAATTAGCTACCGTCAGCCCGCTCGATCTGCTGAGCGGATCACTGGCGTCAGATAGCAGACCTCGTACGCAGGCAGGTTAAGCGTAAAAACGGTTCAGCCTAAGCTTTGCAGCTGAATTGTATATATGAAGCTACCGGACTGCATAGCCTGTCAATGAGCGCTGCAGAAGGGGAATACTCCATTCATTGACTGCACCCGGAGATGCTCCAGAGGATAAGGTTTCGGACAGGGGTTCGACTCAAATCGAATCGCCTTGCGTGGCGACATGCAAGTGAAAACCCGGCTTGATCGGTGAAACCGCACCGGTATCAGCATAATAGCGGATACGCAGACGGCAACGCCGAGCAGTATGTGGGGAAAGCCCAACAGCTGTGTATCGACTCAGCTGAGGTCTAAAGCTCGATAGAGCAATGGATTCAGCGGATGGCAACTGAAAACTATAATGTGGTTGTCATAGTACGCCAGGGGACTCTCTGCCAGGAGAGTTCAAGACATAGTCAGCGCCATTGGTAACAATGGAAGAAAGTGTCCCCTCGCCTCCACCAAAAATTGTCCGAAAAGTAAATTTGACGGACGCAAGAACACCGGAAATCGGGCATTTCAGCCGATGACCGGTGTTTTTTTGTTAGTTCATACGGTGGTGTGGGAGGACCCCCGACCAACTAATGGCCGGGGTCCTACCCGATTTTCTTGAAATTATTGTAGAAAGCATGTTTTGCCATTAGCTCGTTATAAGAATATCTTCCATTTCGCTTAGTTACTTTTTCATAATTCTCCAAAATAAATTGGGCTCGTTTTTTCTTTTTCTCAATTACTAGATAAGGGCTTATCATCTGAAGAATGGTTAATACATCACGATATCTTGCCGTATATGTATATGAAGCTAAATGTCTTTCGGGATGGTAGTTCTTCTTACTTTTAATGGAGCCGATTCCTGTCACCATTTTTGTCCAATCAAACAATTCAAGTGATGCTGAAGCGATGGAAACACATGGGGAAGGAAATTTATTAACATGAGAGCGTATGAGCATGATGCTGCCTTCCCCATCAATAATTCCTGCAAGATAAGCTCGGTCAACGTCTTTCATGTTGAATACCTCGTCACATAAAAAGAACTAATGTTCTTTTATGATAGAGGCTTTTATCATCAGATGCAACCAGCAAAGTTCAACTGAGTAAGTGCATGGTAATTCCTATTCCTCATCCATGGCACTGTTTCAGGATTCTTCAGATACAATGACAGTTATTGCGCCAGGCAAGATCTCTATTTCGACTGGCGTTTTTCCGATGTCTTCTCCGTCAGCCTGCACAGGCATGGGATTGTTGCTTTGAAGAGTGACGCTTTGACTGGCGCTCATAAAGTGTGAAAGCTGCTTTGCTGGCCGTCCGATGATCGTTCTGAACAAATATCGAGGATAGTCCTGGATGGTTTTAAAACTGACAATCCAAACGTCAAGGCGGCCATCATCCAGGCGGATGTCTGGCCCCTGCGGGTACAGAGTCTTGGCGAGCATGCCGCAGTTGAAGACGGCGGCTTCAAC
>JAAYLM010000487.1 GCA_012521915.1 Oscillospiraceae bacterium
AGGAGGAACTTTATGAACGCTGTCGGAATTGATGTCTCCAAAGGAAAAAGTATGTTGGCAGCTCTACGCCCAATGGGTGAAGTTGCATTGCTGCCAAAGGAATACGCTCACACAGAAGTCGGTCTGGAGCAGATGGCTTATGCCATCATTGCGCTTGGTGAAGACACGCGGGTCGTTATGGAGGCCACCGGGCGCTACCACGAACCGGTAGCAGCGGTTCTGCATGAATACGGGATCTATGTTTCGGTTTTGAATCCGCTGTACATCAAGCAAAGCGGCGGCGGTTCCATTCGCAAGGTTAAGACCGACAAGGCGGATGCCATGAAGATTGCCAAGTACGGTTGTTTTTGGCAGAATAGAAACCAGCCACAATGGAAGTTAAGAAGTCTACCAGTTGGAGTATAAAAAGCTCCACTGCCTCGCCCCCGAATCATGTATCCTTTTAGTTAGCAACAACTGAAAGGAAAGATCGGAGATGTTGACAATGGAGCATATCTATCATATCAGGTATGAGTATTTCGAGAAAGACAAAAGCATTCGGGAAATTTCCAGAACAACCGGACACGCCCGGGATACGGTAGCGAAATATGTCGAGCAAGAGGATTTCAGCTTGCCCAAACCAGTCAAGCACAAACGCCAGAGCAAAACAGACCCGTACCGCGACCAGGTACGGGAGTGGCTAACAGCGGACGAGACAGCGCCGCGCAAGCAGCGACATACAGCCACGCATGTTTACAGACGACTGAGGAAGCAGGCAGCGGCTGACAACAAGCTGTTTGACGTATCGGATCGCGCCATTCGAGATCTGGTGGCACAATTGAGGCGTGAGTTGGGGCAGCAAAAGCAGGCGTCCCTGCCGCTGCTGCATCCGGCAGGCGAAGCACAGGTGGATTTCGGCACCACCTGTTTCTATGAAAAGGGCATCTATTATGAAGGCCGCCACCTGGCACTGACACTGCCGCACTCGGATGCGAAATTCACTCAGCTCTTCAAAGGCGAGAATTTTGAATGTCTGGCACAAGGTCTGAAGAATATCTTCGAGCATATTGGCTATGTGCCAACTGTGATCCGGTTTGACAATATGTCAACTGCGGTCAAGGCAATTAAAGCGCAGGGTGAGCGCGAAGTCACCGATAATTTTCGGCGCTTGCAGTGCCATTATGGGTTTAAAAGCAATTTCTGCAACCCGGCCTCTGGCCATGAAAAAGGTTCGGTGGAAAACTACGTGGGCTACAGCCGGCGTAATTTCTTTGTGCCGGTCCCGCAGATGGATGATCTTAAAACCTATAACCGTGAGCTTCTCCGTGTCTGTGACCAGGATCTTGAACGCGAGCACTACAAGCACGAAAAGCTGGTCTGGCAACTGTTTGAGGATGACAAGAACAGGATGAATCCGCTGCCAAGATACGATTTTGAAGTCTGCCATTATGTTCTGGCCAGAACCAACCAGTACGCCATGGCCAAATTCCTGAGCAACAGTTATTCGACGTCCGGAAGCATGGCACGACAGGAAGTTACTCTCAAACTGGATGCATACCATGTGACGGTCCTTGATGACAAGATGCAACCAGTTGTCCGGCATCCGCGGTTGTATGGCAAGAACAAAGAGTCAATGATCTGGGGACCTTATCTGGATGTCCTGGTACAGCGGCCTACAGCCTTGAAATACAGCGGGTTTTTCCAGGGTTTGGCTGAACCGGTCCGCCAGTTTCTTGGCGACTGTGATCTTGACGGCAAGAAGCGAGTTCTGAAGGTAGTGGCTCAAGTCTGTCGGGAAGATGGCCTGGACAGATCTGTAAACGCGCTCAGTGATGCGGTCAAGTTAGCGCCCAAGGATGCAGATGCTTTGATCTCTGCTTATGCTTTTGTGCTGAATAAACCCGGCCAGATCCCCAAGAATGATGTGGCGGATTATGTTCCGGAACTCAAGGCCTATCCACTTGACTTCACGCCTTACGCCAAGCTTATGGGAGGTGCGGCATGCAGCAGCAAGTGATCCGCGAACTATGCCGGCAG
>JAAYLM010000488.1 GCA_012521915.1 Oscillospiraceae bacterium
CCTATAAAGAAACCATCAGCAAAGCAGTGCGCAGTGAAGGCCGTTTTGTCCGCCAGTCCGGCGGCCGCGGCCAGTACGGCCACTGTGTCCTTGAGGTTGAACCCATGCCGGCCGGCAGCGGCTACGAGTTTGTCAACAAAATTGTTGGCGGCACGGTTCCCCGGGAATATGTCGCGCCAATCGATGCCGGTATTCAGGAAGCCATGGGCAGCGGTGTCCTGGGCGGATACCCGGTTGTCGATATCAAGGTTACGCTGGTTGACGGTTCATACCACGAAGTTGACTCTTCGGAAATGGCTTTTAAAATAGCTGGATCAATGGGTTTCAAGGAGGGCTGCCGCAAGGCAGATCCAGTCCTGCTTGAACCGATCATGCGTGTGGACGTGATTGTCCCTGATGACTATCTTGGTGATGTCATGGGTGATATCAGTTCAAGGCGCGGCCGGATCGAAGGTATGGAAGACAGAGACAGCGTCAAGGCGATTTCAGCCAAAGTACCCCTGTCCCAGATGTTTGGCTACGCGACAACCTTGCGTTCCAGAACCCAGGGGCGCGGTACATTTGTCATGCAGATCAGCCATTTCGAGGAAGTACCGAAAAACCTGATGGACACCATCCTGAAAAAATAGTGTGTCAGGATGTCGTCACAGCCGTCAAAGGTCTGCGGGCACGGAATGATTGCCAAATCCGGCAAATAGTGTACAATGACAATGACGGCGAATATGCCACTATAATGAATGGAATCAGCACGTTGGATGCTGAATAAAGGAGGATATGCTCAAATGGCAAAGGCAAAATTTGAAAGAACCAAGCCACATGTTAACATTGGAACAATCGGCCATGTCGATCACGGCAAGACATCTTTGACAGCCGCTATCACGAAAGTTCTGGCTATGGGTGGCTCTGCTCAGTATACAGCATATGATAGTATTGACAAGGCTCCCGAAGAAAAAGCCCGTGGTATCACAATCAACACCGCCCATGTTGAATACCAGACAGCAAGCCGCCACTATGCGCACGTCGACTGCCCCGGCCATGCTGACTATATTAAGAACATGATCACCGGTGCCGCCCAGATGGACGGTGCGATTCTGGTTGTTTCCGCGGCTGACGGCCCCATGCCTCAGACACGCGAGCACATCCTGCTGGCTCGTCAGGTTGGCGTTCCGTCCATTGTTGTTTTCCTGAATAAATGCGACATGGCCGATCCTGAGCTGATTGAACTCACCGAGATGGAAGTTCGTGAGCTGCTCAACCTCTATGAGTTCCCGGGTGATGACACGCCGGTTATCCAGGGTTCAGCGCTGGAAGTCCTCGAATGCACCAGTACAGATCCTAATGACCCGAAGTATGCCTGCATCCATGAACTGATGGCAGCTGTTGACGATTTTATCCCGACGCCGAAGCGCCCGACCGACTTGCCTTTTGCCATGCCTGTTGAAGACGTCTTCACAATCACTGGCCGCGGCACTGTCGCGACCGGCCGTGTTGAGCGTGGTATTGTCAAAGTCGGTGATCCAGTCGAGATTGTCGGTCTGGCTGACGAGCCCCGTTCCACTGTCATTACCGGCGTTGAGATGTTCCGTAAATTGCTTGACCAGGCTGAAGCTGGCGACAACGTCGGTGTACTGCTGCGTGGTATTACCCGTAAAGATGTTGAGCGCGGCCAGGTTGTTGCAAAACCCGGATCCATCAAGCCGCACACCCATTTCACCGGACAAGTTTACGTCCTGACCCAGGCAGAAGGTGGCCGTCATAAGCCTTTCTTCAGCGGCTATCGTCCGCAGTTCTACTTCCGGACCACAGACGTGACCGGTGTTGCCGATCTGCCCGAGGGCGTTGAAATGTGCATGCCTGGTGACCATGTGACCATTACGGTCAAGCTGATTACGCCAATCGCCATGGAAGTTGGACTCAAGTTCGCTATTCGTGAAGGCGGCAAGACCGTTGGTTCAGGTACCATTTCCACCATCATCGAATAATCATTTCCGAAAAGTTGTTCGAAGGCACCTCCTCGGAGGTGCCTTTTTGTATGCCGTGCAAAGGTACCAGCCTTAGCTTTCAGGAATGGTTCGGTCAGGGCAGCATGTAACCAACAACGTAAACACGCTCTGCAGCTGCTGATTATTTCAAGCACATCGCTTTGGCAACAGGTTGTGAATTTCCGTGGTTTAGCAGCCTGATCAAGAGGGAAAGAGCCGAAAAACCTGTGGGAAAGCTGTGTTACATGCTATAATAAAACACTAGCGGTGAATTGCAGGTATGACCGCCCTGAACCGAGAAAGAACATAAAGAACAAGGTGACAGATATGCAAGAAGAAAAACGCCAGGAACAGGCAGAAAAAAGGA
>JAAYLM010000489.1 GCA_012521915.1 Oscillospiraceae bacterium
ACCCTGAACTGCGGGTCGCCCTCGCCAGCTATGCCGAACTGCACAGCCGCTTTGAAGCCCTGGGAGGGTACGCGCATCGCCATCTCATGGAAGAAGCACTTGCTGGCCTGGGCCTGCAAGGTGATGTTCTTTTACGGCCTCTGGCCACCATGTCCGGCGGCGAACGCATGCGGGTAGCCCTGGCGCGGCTGATCATCCGCAATCCGGACCTGCTCTTGCTGGATGAACCCACCAACCATCTCGACCTGACAGCGCTGGAATGGCTGGAAACCTACCTGGCTCGATTCAAAGGGACTGTCCTGACCATTTCACATGACAGGACCTTTATTGACCGGACAGCAACGGCTGTCGGTGAATTGGCCGGCGGCAACATCTGCATCCGGCCTGGTGGCTATACCCGGTTCATGGAACTGAGTGCCGCGGATGATCTGACCAGGAAAAGGGAAATCAATAAAGTCACGCTGGCAATGCAGCACGAAGAAGCTGTCGCCCAGACTATGCTGTCGCATCGAAAAATGTCGGCCTACCATGCCCGGGAAAAATCAGCGCAGCGCCTCTCGTCACGCCTTAACGATCTGATCGGCAACGCGCATAAAAAGCAACAGCGCCTGAGTTTCCGTTTTTTGCCCGGATTGAATTCCGGTGACCCGGATCGTGTTTTACTGGATGTCCGCGGACTGACCGGCGGTTATGGCGGCGAACCTCTCTTTCAACAGGTCTCGTTCACTTTGCGTGCTCGTGGTAAAACCTGCCTTTGCGGCCCCAATGGCTGTGGTAAAACGACGCTGCTCAATTTCCTGCGTGGTGAACGTGTGGCGGCAGAAGGGCAGGTCCGGCTGGCCGACCAGATGCAGATTGGCCACCTGGGCCAGCATGTTGTCTTTGATGATGAAAGCAAATCAGCTCTGGAAGAGCTTTTATCTCACAGCATCTTGTCTGAAGGGGCTGCCCGGGATCTGCTGGCCCGTTACGGTTTTCGGGATACACAGGTTTTCAAGCAGCTGTCCGTGCTGAGTGGCGGTGAACGTTCCCGCCTTTATCTGGCCTGCCTGCTGCTGGAAGAACCTAACATCCTTTTCCTCGATGAGCCCACCAACCACCTGGATATCTATTCACGGGAAATTCTTGAGCAGGCCCTGCTGGCCTTTGACGGGGCGATCCTCGCTGTCAGCCACGACCGTATGTTCATTGACCATTGCTGCGACCGAGTGCTTGGTTTCATAGGCAGCGCGGTTAAGGCATATCCAACTTTTTCTGCCTACCGGCGGGCGGCAAGACAGGCTGAAGAACAAGCCAGCCAGCCGCAGCCGGTTTCAGTCCAAAACGCTACCCGGATACGCCGTGATGGGCAAAACAAGGCAAACCGGGTTGAAGAGCGGCGGGAAACTGCTTTGCGCAAAGAAAAACTACGTGCTGTGGAGTCAACCATTGAAGCCAAAGAGCAAGCCAAAGCAGATTTTGAAGCCACTGTCAGCTCAGCAACACAACCAGATGAATATGAAAGCTACGCGGTTTTGCTGGCGGAACTGGAACAACTCTATGTTGAATACGGCGATCTGCTGCATCAGTTGGATCTGTAACCATGATCTAGAATAACCGTGCCTTAACCTTACGCTTCCGGCGCGGTCGTGCTGTAAAGAG
>JAAYLM010000490.1 GCA_012521915.1 Oscillospiraceae bacterium
CGCGGGAAAAACCGGCCCCTGATAAAATGAGGTTGATTTTTTCTGCCAGCGCAGCCTTGACCAGATCAGCAAACTGGCTGACCGCGAACAACACGTTGACACCGATGATGCCGTTGCTCATTTTCTTGGCCTGGCGTATTTCACATTGCAGTTCTCCGATCGTCATGCCGGTTCCCGCTATAACGCCGATTCCGCCCTCGTTGGCGACGGCGGCTGCCAATCTAGCTGTCGATATGCGGACGGCCATGCCGCCCTGAATGATCGGTCGGGATGCTGTCAGATGAGCTATTTTCAATGGTGGACATTTCATAAGCTGCTCCTTGGATGATTAAGTAGCGATCAACGGTCAATTTAAATAGTATAGCACGAAGAATTATAATTTGATAGTCAAAAATTATTATTATCAAAATAAAAAGGTGATACCCACCAGGCTTGTCCGGTACGCCTTGGTTTACAGATCTGACCTGACGAAAAAGACGTATTTCTCCTGTATTTTCAGGTTAATCGCGGGATGTGAAACAACAAAAAACACCGGTCATCGGCTGTAATGCCTGATATCCGATGTTTTCTGTACGTCCATATGACTTTTGGACAATTTTTTGTGAGACTGTCCATTCAATAGGGTACAGTTTATACTGAGAGTAATAAAAAAAGGCAGTGACAAATGGTTGTCGAAAATGAAGCTAATTTGCGTGAGCAAAAAGAAGCTTGGATCGTTTTTGGTGTGTCATCAAAAGCTGAACTAAAAGGAGCAGAAACATGCATGACATGGCCTATGTAGTAGAATGTACCAGAACGTTCAGAGAGAAACTACTCGCTGATCGTTACCGGCCATACTACCATTTCGCTGTACCTGAGGATGTGGGGATTCCGGGTGATCCAAACGGGGCATTCTATGCCAACGGACGGTACCATCTCATGTATCTGTACAATCGCACAGAGGCCGGCCGGTCCGAAAAAAGCAATTTCTGCTGGGGACATATCTCCAGCACGGATCTGGTGCACTGGCGGCATCATCCTGACGCTATACGGCCGGGTGACGGCGATGGCGGGTGTTTCAGCGGTGGGGCATTCGTGGATGACGACGGGACAGCATACATATCCTACTGGGCTCTGCCAGCAGGGTCTGATTCGCCCCGGGGAAGCGGTATTGGTATTGCGCGCAGCACCGACCGCCATTATGAGACCTGGGAGAAGATCGCCACCATAGACTGTACCGAAAGGGGAATCCTTGTGCAGAGAGACCCGGCCGGCGATCTGCAATTCCTGGGAAATGCCGATCCGAGCAATATATGGAAGAAAGACGGCGTGTACTATCTGCAGGCAGGAAACCTCCCGGTGCTGAACAAATATGGCAGAGGGGAGGATACACCCTCATGGTATCGAGGTGATTGGGTAGACCTCTTTCGGTCCACAGATCTGCGCAACTGGGAATATGTGCACAGGTTTTACCAAAGAAGATCAGACAATAGCTGGACAGATGAGAGCGAGGATGACATGTGCCCCAGCTTTCTGCCCCTGGCCACAGAAGATGGCAGTGAAAGTGGCAAGTATTGCACACTATTCCAAAATACCTGGGCTATCCAACCTGCAACTACCAGATCGGAGACTGCATTCTGGAGAAAGATGGAAAGCTGATCATGGCCCGGAGGCAGAAGCGTGTTGTAGCTACACTGTTAGAGACCGACAACGACAAGTATGCATTCCGGTGTTTTCTCCTGCGGCTTGGCTTTATCAGTGACGAATACAAAATTGCCAGAAAAGTCCTGCTCAAAAACCTTTCTGGCAATTCGGCATTTCGTTATGGTGACCAGGGGCGGTCATAATCTCCACAGCCTTGTCACTGGTGAACGGTTGGCAGGTCACACGCAAAAAAACGCGAATTCAAACTTCCACTTTTCAACCGGGTAACGAGTAAAGTCATCCGTGGCGTCCGTGATGGGGAAAGAACCGTTTTCCGGTATCCATGCCGCCACATCATCACAGTCGTGCGCGAAAATGCGATAGCCAGAGTGATAGGCTTCGATGGGAGTTGCCGATCTGACGGAACAGGCTCTTCTGGGCAAGCGCTGCCATATAGTTGTTGTGGGCCGAGTTCGGCAGAGCAAAAGCGCCGGTCAAGCTGTTCCTGCCCGATTCCAAGTTTGATACGCTTTCCTTGACGCCACGCATGGCGTTCCAGAAATGACGGTCATATTCGGGTGTGCCTGTGACTTGAAATTTGTTGCTATTCATTTTGAAATCCTCCTTAGCGATTACCGCAATGACTGCAGGCATAAAGACCAAGATCGAAATGGTCGATAGGTGCGCCGACTGGTGTCAGCAATTTTCTGCAATTGGGGCACTGGATATCGTAACTGAGATAATCATCCATGGTGTGGGCATGAGTCGCATGAAGCCGGTATTTCTGACCCAACTCGGCGGTCAGATACAGACTGCTGAATCTACGTACATACTCCTCCGTATTGAGCGAGAGGGACGGTGTTTTCAGCTTGCTGTTGCCATTGACATTACTGAGCGGATAAATAGACATTTTGTGTTCCTCCTTGATTTCTAATCGTTGTAAATAGTCTTGGTCATACGGATTTGCCAGAGCGATGTGTCACTCCGACCATTCGGCAGTAATCAGCCAGGTCATCGTAGCCAGTGACATGGATTCTGTTATTACCGTCAGCGATGGAATAGTAGATTTCCTTCGTCACAGTCACAAGCACACCGGAACTGTTGCGAAGATACATTTTCCCCTTGGCACTGTCATGATTATTGCCATACAGCAAATCAATCAGATTCATGCTGCTGTCCTCCTTTCACGAAAATGTAGCCTCGCAACTGGCAGAAGGCCGTTGCCTCGGTGAATGAGCAAAAATGAAACTCGGACGCTCCGTCCAGGATCTTCCACCGGGCAGGATCGGCGTTCTTGCTGGCCAGAAGCACCACCGGTTTCTTGTCCTTTCGCCGGTACAGCGACACGCCATCATAGAGGTCATCGCTGAAATCCGATGGGCTGCAGTGGTTGGTGATTTCATTTTCGGCATCCGCCATGCCGATGATTCTGAATTGGTTCATTACCTTTCCTCCAATCGTTTTAGGTGGATTTTATATACACAGCCTGTTTCTGACAGTTCTGACAGTTGGCTGACAGTATTCTGACAGTTTCATCTGGGCAAGACCTCGATGCCGCAGGGATTTTAAGGTTTGTCTGACACTTCTGACAGTATTTCTGTGTTTATACTCACGGTTATCAAACTTTAGATACATGTTTCTGTTCTGCCCAACTTTGTTTTTTCCAGCCAAGAAGTTTGTAGAACTGTCAGAACTGTCATGAGCAGTGTGAAACCCTTGATATGACTGGCTTTTGAGGCTGACAGTTGCTTTTGAAACTGTCATGGAACTGTCAGAACTGTCATAAGACTTAATCGAGAATGCCATCATAACCATACTCCCTGTGGTATTGCTTCTTGGTGTCAAGCGTCAGTGTCAGATTCCGGTAACAGGTGCCATGCATGGTGTGCATGGTCATATCCTTGAAAGTACTGCCGAGCATACCGACCAGCTTGTCCCTAAACTCCTTGGCAGTCTTGGCGTAACCATTATTGTTGTCGCTGCACCAGGCCTTATAAACGTCATACACCTTGCCTGTCGTGCAGGTATCCTTGACACAACCGGACTGTGGCCGTTCGATCATGCACTCGTTGTAGAAGCTGATAACGGTATTGTTTTCGCTCATATAGCGGTCACGGGCCTTGCTGACCGAATCCGGTTCGGAGAAACGATAACCGTTGGCGATGACCGTCTGCAGTGCTTTAACGGCCTTGAAGACAATGCTCTCGCGCTCGGCATACAGCTTATCGAGCAGCGTCTTGTCCTGCTTGTCTTTGGGAATGACATTCGGGCATTCCACAACCATGATCCGGTCATAGACCCACTGGCCATCATCGCCGCCGAACTTGGGCAGACGGTTCATGCAAAACCAGAGCAGACCACTGTAGGTGAACTCAAAAGCCTGTTGGCCTTTGAACTCGGCATAAATGCTGTCTCCGCCTGTGAGCTTCTTGAAGGTTTTCAGTTCGTCCACCGAGAGGAAACTCATGTCCGAACTGCCAGCCAGACTCATACCATAAATAGCGCCGGTGCCGAATCGGGTCTCGATTTCCTTGAGGTCGATGCCGGTGAAATTGCCCTTCGAAGATTGCAGACGATATCGAAGGTCTCACGATCACCGTCACGCTTGTCGCTGTAATTGGTCTTCTCTGACTTTCGCATTTCTGTTTTAAGCGTGGTCAGAACAGCTTTGGTGCAGTCATTCAGCGGTTTCTCGACTATTACATTGCCGGTATAGGCCGCAAAACGGTTGGTGATGCCGCCGACATAC
>JAAYLM010000491.1 GCA_012521915.1 Oscillospiraceae bacterium
CTGTCCGACTGAAGCGACCCGTCCCGGTGGACAAGCAGGTCGTGGGTAGGGAGGGCCGGCAGACTGCCCTGGGGCAGCATCCCCGTTACAGGAAGACGAGATGGCAGGCACCTTGTGCTTGTCGTGTACGGGTGGTAACGCGCGATCAGGCGCCCCGTTGCGGGGCGCCTTTTCATATACGGAAAACAGGGCTTGGAACAAGGAGGCTGTGAGATGTACCAAAAAGTAACGACAGATATGGGCTTTGTCAGCCGTGAACAAGATGTGCTTCAATTCTGGAGCCAGCAGAAGATTTTCCAAAAATCAATCGAGCACCGCTGCGGTTGCCCGGAGTTCACCTTCTATGACGGACCGCCAACGGCCAATGGCAAACCGCACATCGGCCATATCCTGACGCGCGTCATCAAAGACATCATCCCGCGCTACCAGACCATGAAGGGGAAACACGTCCTGCGCAAAGCCGGCTGGGACACCCACGGCCTGCCGGTGGAGCTGGAAGTTGAGAAGATGCTGGGCATCGACGGCAAACAGCAGATCGAGGCCTATGGTGTGGAGCCCTTTATTGACAAATGCCGCGAAAGCGTCTGGAAGTATAAAGGCGAATGGGAGCAGATCTCCGACCGTGTCGGCTTTTGGGCTGACATGGATAACCCCTACATCACTTACGAGAACGACTACATCGAATCTGAATGGTGGGCTTTGCGGACCATATGGGATAAGGGCCTGCTCTACAAGGGGCACAAGATTGTGCCCTATTGCCCGCGCTGCGGCACAGCCCTCTCCAGCCACGAGGTCGCCCAGGGCTACCAGGATGTCAAAGAGACCTCCGTCTATGTGCGCTTTCCTGTGAAAGGCGAAGCCGACACCTACCTGGCCGCCTGGACCACTACGCCCTGGACTCTGCCGTCCAATGTCGCCCTTTGCGTGAATCCGGACGAGGAGTATGTCCTTGCCGAATTTGATCAGGATCTGGACGGTTCCGCCAGGAACGTCCGTTATTATATGGCCGGCGTCATGGTGCCCCAGCTGTTCAGCCAGCCGTTCCGTGTGATCCGGCGTCTGCGTGGCCGTGATCTGGTCGACCTGGAATACCGTCCGTTGTTCCCCTATGCCGAACGGCGTGTAGCTGAAAGCGGCAAAAAGGCTTTCTTTGTGACGGCAGATTCCTATGTGACCCTGTCTGACGGCACCGGCATCGTGCATATCGCCCCCGCTTTTGGTGAAGATGACGCCAGGGTCGGACGCGCGCATGACCTGCCCTTTATCCAGCTTGTCCGCGAAGATGGCACCCTGCCCGAGGATGTCACCGACTTCGCCGGCCAGTTCTGCAAAGACGCTGATGCCGGCCTGACCGAAAAACTGAAGCGGGACGGACTGCTGATCAAGACCATGCCCTATGAACACAGCTATCCTTTCTGCTGGCGCTGCGATACCGCCCTGATTTACTATGCGCGTGACTCCTGGTTTGTGCGCATGACAGCGGTCCGCGACCAGCTGCTGAAGAACAACGCCACCGTAAACTGGATTCCGGAAACCATCCGGGATGGCCGTTTCGGCAACTTCCTGGAGAACGTCATCGACTGGGGCATTTCCCGTGAGCGTTACTGGGGCACGCCACTGCCCATCTGGGAATGTGCCTGTGGCCATAGGCATCTGGTTGGCAGCATTGCCGAACTGCGTGAACGCTCAACAGACTGCCCGGAGCATATTGAGCTGCACAAGCCGTACATCGACCAGGTTCACCTGACATGCCCGGCTTGTGGCGGTCAGATGACACGCGTCCCGGAAGTGATTGACTGCTGGTTTGATTCGGGGTCCATGCCCTTTGCCCAGTGGCATTATCCTTTTGAGAACAAAGAGCAGTTTGAGAAAAATTTTCCGGCCGACTTCATTTCTGAAGCCCTCGACCAGACCCGCGGCTGGTTTTACACCCTCATGGCTCTGGGAACTGTGCTTTTTGATGCCTCGCCCTATCGCAATGTCATCGTGCTTGGCCTTGTCCAGGATAAAAACGGCCAGAAGATGTCCAAACATAAAGGCAATGTGGTTGATCCCTGGAGCGTTCTCAATGAACAGGGTGCCGATGCGGTCCGTTGGTATTTCTACACCGCCAGCTCTCCCTGGCTGCCTTCGCGCTTTTCACCTGAAGCCGTCAATGAAGCCCAACGCAAATTCATGGGCACCTTGTGGAACACCTATGCCTTCTACATCATGTATGCGCGCATCGACAGCTTTAATCCGACGCTCTATCAGCTGGAGCAGGAGAAGCTTGGCGAGCTGGACCGCTGGATCCTAAGCCGTATGCATTCCTTGGTCCGTCAGGTTGACCATGGACTGGCACATTATGACATCACAACGCCCGCACGTGCTATCCAGAATTTTACAGAGGATCTGTCTAACTGGTATGTGCGCCGCAGCCGTGACCGTTTCTGGCAGCCCGGCATGGGCCAGGATAAAGTCAATGCCTACATGACACTCTATACCGTTCTGGAAACGCTGACACGCCTTAGTGCCCCGTTTATCCCGTTCATGACCGAGACCATCTACCGCAACCTTGTACTCAGCCACCAGCCGGATGCTCCGGAGAGTGTCCACTTGTGCGATTTCCCTACCGCCGATGAGCACCTGGTCAATGTAGGGTTGGAAGAAGATATGGCTGAGGTGCTGCGTCTGGTCACCATGGGCCGGGCAGCCCGTAACACGGCGGCCATCAAAAACCGCCAGCCGCTTGCGGAACTGTACTGTGTTTCTCCGCGCCGCTTGAATGAGCGTTACCAGGCCTTGATCGCTGACGAGCTCAATGTGCGCCGCTTCAGTTATCTGGAAAGCGCGGCCGACCTGGTTGACTATGCCTTCAAACCGCAGCTGCGCACCCTGGGCCGCCGTTTCGGTAAACTGCTCCCGCGGCTTAGCGCGCTGCTTGCCGGGCTGGATGGCCGCAGCGCGATGAAAACATTACGCGAACAGGGCAAAATCAGTCTTGACCTGGACGGCACCCTTGCTGAACTGAGTGAAGAAGATCTGCTCATCGAGACCATTCAGCCAGAAGGGCTGGCCTCAGAACAGGACCGCGATGTGACGGTGGCTCTCGATGTCCGACTCACCGATGACCTGATCGAAGAGGGGTTTGTGCGGGAAGTTATCAGCAAAGTGCAGACCATGCGCAAAGAAAGCGATTTCAACATCACGGACCGCATTGTGCTGCGCTACAGCGGCAACGAACGCATTGCCGCCATCATCAACCGTAACAGCGGCAGAATCGCTGAAGAAGTCCTGGCTGCGCGGATTGAACAGGGAAGCGGTCCTCATGCCCGTGACTGGAAGCTCAACGGTGAAGCCTGCACGCTTTCTGTAGAGCAGATCACACCAGGCCGGGAACAGCCTTGAGGAGAATCAACCGCGGCCTTGCCGTTTTACGGTTGTTGCAGACGCGATAAGCGGCCGTACCGTGTGCGGCTTTATGGATCAGACAGTGACATGTTATAATCAAGTACGCTGTTTGTGGTCCGGCTATCTGTTTGAGCCGACGGCCAGCCTGAAGGAGATAGACCATGCCAATATATCCAGTCAGCGGCCTGCTGGGGATGTTTCAGAATTTTGATCTGCAGGCCTTCCTGATTACCATTCTGGTTTTATGCATATCGCTGTCTTTCCATGAGATGGCCCATGCTTGGGCTGCCTATCGGTTGGGCGATGATACAGCCGCGCTGCAGGGCCGTCTGACGATGAACCCGCTGGCACATCTCGATCCGATCGGATCGATCGCCTTTCTTATCGGGGGGATCGGCTGGGCCCGTCCAGTGCCGGTCAATCCTGCCCGTTTCAACCGCTCCGTCAGCATCAAGAAAGGCATGATGCTGACCAGCCTGGCCGGTCCGCTCTCCAATCTGCTGCTGGCAACAGCCAGCACCTTCCTGCTGTTCACGGTGGCTACCATCGGTTTGATGATGACCGGCACCGCTGTCGGGATAATCCAGATTTTCATGCAGCTGCTGCAGCGCCTGTACGGTGCGAACATCATTTTGGCAGTGTTCAATCTCCTGCCGATTCCGCCGCTGGACGGTTTCAAGGTGTTTGGCTCGGTTCTCCCCGATAGCCTGTATTACCGCCTGATGAATTATGAACGTTACATAGGCCTGGTTTTCATCCTGATCATCCTGTTCGCCCGCGGCGCTTTGAGTACCGTGCTTGGCGTGATTGCCTGGCCGTTCAACCAGGCTATCTTCCGCCCGGTCGAGATGCTTTTCCGCTGGATCTGGCAGGTTGCCGGATTAGCCTGAATGCCACGGCATTGACTGGCCGGCACCGCCTGAACAAAACCCGCATAACAAGAAATCTGCAGGAGGAAAGAAATGAGCAACACGGAACAAAACACACAAGAAGAGGCCCGGCGCAAAATCATTCTCAGCGGCGCACGGCCAACCGGCGATATACACCTGGGCAATTACTTCGGGGCTGTGGAAAACTGGGTGAGGCTGCAGGAAGAATATGAATGTTTTTTCTTTATTGCCGACTGGCATGCCCTCACAACCGGTTACGCTGAGACGGAGAACCTGCACGAGCATACGCTCAACCTGATGGCAGATCTGCTGGCCTGCGGCCTCGATCCCGACCGTTCTACGATTTTTCTCCAGTCGCAGGTGACCGCCCATGCCGAACTGTTTCTCCTTTTCTCAATGTCCACGCCCCTTTCCTGGCTGGAACGCTGCCCAACTTACAAAGACCAGATCAACCAGCTTAGCGAGAAGGACATCACCACCTATGGATTTCTGGGATATCCTTGCCTGATGGCAGCGGATATCCTGGCTTACAAAGCGGATTTCGTCCCGGTCGGCGAGGACCAGTTGCCACATCTGGAGCTGACCCGGGAGATTGCCCGGCGATTCAACCATCTCTACGGCAACACATTCCCGGAGCCGCAGCCCCTTTTAACCAAAGCTCGTGTCTTGCCAGGAACAGACGGCCGCAAGATGTCGAAAAGCTATGGTAATACGATTTCTTTTGCCGACACCCCGGATGTGGTGCGGAAAAAAGTCATGGGCATGATCACTGATCCGGCCCGCATCCGCAAAGACGATCCGGGACATCCTGAAGTCTGTTCCGTTTTTGCTTTCCACAAGATTTTCAACCCTGAAGACGTTGCTGAAATTGAATCGATGTGCCGTGCCGGCAAAATAGGCTGCGTTGCCTGCAAGAAAAAACTGCAGGAGAAGCTGCTGGCCTTCCATAAGCCGATTCACGAAAAAAGGACGCTTCTGCTGCAGGACAAGGGCCAGTTGGGCGACCTGATCAGCCGCGGATCTGAAAAAGCGGCGGCCAGGGCAGCAGTGACGCTGCAGGCTGTCCACACCGCCATGAACATCGGCGTATAAAGGCGGCTGACTGTGGCACACGATGCACCGGAACTTAAAATCAGCCAGTTTGAAGGGCCGCTCGACCTTCTGTGCCACCTGATCGAAAAAAACAAGATCGATATCTATGATATACCGATTGCTGAGATCACCGACCAGTACATCAGTTACCTGTCGTCGCTGCAGGAACTCAACCTGGAGCTGGCCAGCGATTTTCTGCTGATGGCGTCAACCCTGCTGCACATCAAATCCCGCATGCTGCTGCCGCAGCGACAACGGGATAGCCGTGACAGCGAGCTTGATCCCCGTGAAGAGCTGGTGCTGCGCCTTCTGGAGTACCGGCGCTGCCGCACGCTGGCCGCCGACCTAAAAAATCGTCATGAGCAGTATCGTGACACGATGCTCAAGCTGCCGGAGCCACCGGCCCGGCTGGACTTGAACATGCAGCCTGACCCCGGCCGCCTTAACTGGGACTTGTTCCTGGAAGCCTGCGATCATATGTCCCGGCGCAACCGGGCTCGTTTCCAGGATCAGCGGGCAGGGCTGACCCAGATCCTCAGACGTGAGAAAGTGTCGCTGAAAGACAAGATGCGCCAGATCTGGCGGGCGATCGCTGCGAAAAGCCGCGTGTTTTTCAGTGAGTTGTATCCTGCCGGCCAGGCCAGCCGCGCTGAACAGGTTACTGGTTTTCTGGCTTTGCTTGAACTGCTGCGCCTTAACCGGATCCGTGTCAGGCAGGAGCATGCGTTCGATGTGATCATGATTGAAAAAAACCCGGTGCAAACCGGCGATGAGGCCATACTGGAAAGTAACCTGGCGACGCTGGAGGTGGAGGAGAAAGCCTATGACTGAAGATAAAGCCATCCTGGAACAGCAGCAGGTTGCCGATTTGAACGCTGTGGGAGGCCTGGCACCGGACGATGGTTTCCAGCTGAGCGAAGATGAAGCAGCGGCATCCCTTGAGGCGCTGCTGTTTGCTGCCGGAGATCCGCTCCCCTTAGAGAAAATCCAGCAGATCACCGGCCTGGAGCGCCAGGCACTGCAGCTGCAGCTTGATTGGCTCGCTGTCCGAATGGCTAATGACCGCCGCCGTGGTCTGTTGCTGCGCGTTGTTGAAGGCCGCTATTTCCTCTGCACCAAACCGGAAATGAAAGCGGTGCTGCAGCGGCTTTTCCAGCCCCGCCAGCGGCCGCCACTGTCCCAGGCCGCCTATGAGACTTTGGCCATCATCGCCTACAACCAGCCGGTCACCCGTGCCCAGGTTGAAGCGGTGCGCGGTGTCAACAGCGACAACATCATCAACCGTCTGGTTGAACGTAACCTGGTCAAAGAAGCCGGTAATCTGGATACACCGGGGCGGCCTTTGCTTTATGAGACCACAGAGCAGTTTTTAATGGATTTCGGTCTGCGTTCTGTCCATGACCTGCCGCCAATGGAAATGCTCATGTACGGCACCCTGCGTGTTTTTGAATCATCTCTGGAGGACGTATCGGACAGAAGCGCAGACCGGCAGCTGACCATTGATCAACTGGTTCAGGCCGGACTGCCCGGCGGGGCGATTCAGGCAGCAGAAAAACCGGAGCGGCCTGCAGAATCAGCGGAGCCCATGCCGTCGGAAACACTGTTCGCTGTCTCAACCGCCTTATTCGGTGAAGAGACGGCTGAGGATGACGATGAAAATAAAGACATAAGATCCGTTGATCTGCCTACCGCAGACGATGGTAAAACCGGTCATAAAGAGGAATAAGACACGGCCGGCGAAAAAAGGTGATCATTTTCGGTTGATCTATTGCCGTGCTTAAATTATAATCATATGCGGTGGATGTTCGACTTGAGGCATCCTGGGACATGGATAGAAAAATGCTGTTGCTGTTGTGCGCTTGCAAAAAATGGAAGCGCGGACTGAAAAAATGAGGTGAAGTGAATGGGATCTCGAGAGAAAATGACCGGGTATGTAGCAAAACGAGCCTCCCTTGACGCTGCCCGAGCTGAGACCGGCACATGCCGCCGGCGGATCGGGCAGTTGTTGGATGCGGAGAGTTTCGTTGAGCTGGATTCCCTGGTTACGGCCCGCGGCCTGACCTTTGGCCCGGCCAGACCGCCCGTAGCCGGAGATGGCGTTGTCACAGGCTACGGCACCATTGACGGCCGGCTGGTTTATCTGGCAGCCCAGGACCCCGATGTATATGGCGGATCCATGGGACAGATGCATGCCGTAAAGATCGCCAAGGCGTTGCAGCTGGCTTGTGAAGCACAGGTCCCGTTTATTGGGTTACACGATACCGGCGGCGCCCGTATCGAAGAAGGCGTTCTTGGCCTTGAAGGCCTGGGGACCGTTCTGGCCGCCCTTGACGACGCTTCCGGACAGATCCCCCTGATCGCCGCTGTTTTCGGCCCCTGTGCCGGCGCGGCCGGATTCGCTGCCGCCAACAGCGATTTTGTCCTCATGGCAGAAAAAGGCTCCGGCGTGTTCATGAACGGCCCGATGGTCACTTCAGCCATGGAAAACAAAAGCTTATCTGCCGCTGATATTGGCGGCGCTGCTGTCCATGCGGCTGCGACAGGTCTGGCCAGCCTTACGGCTGCCGATGAAAATGGCCTGATCGGCCTGATCAAACAGCTGATGCCCTACGTTCCGGACAGCTGCGTTGGTTTTATCCAGCCTGTTCCGGACCAGGACGATCCCAACCGCACCGAAGTTCGTCTTGATGAAATGGCCGCGTCACTTGATGACGGCTACGCCATGCGCGAAACAGTCGGCCTGGTTGTTGACCAGGGCAGTTTCCTGGAATTGTCACCCTCTTTCGCATCCGGCCTGATCGCCGGTCTGGCCAGGCTGGGCGGTACAACGGTCGGTGTCCTGGCTCTGGATGAAACCCGGCTGACCAGTGCCATGGCACGCAAAGCTGCCGCTATGGCCGGTTTGTTTGAGCGGCTCAACCTGCCCTTGATCACGTTTGTTGATGCAGAAGGCTACGCGATCAGCCTGGCTGAAGAAAAGCAAGGCCTGGTGCAAAGCGGTGCCGCCCTGATGCAGACCATGCTGCGACTGACCATACCGCGCATCGCGGTCCTGGTCGGCAAGGCAATCGGCACAGCCTATCTGACTTTTGGCAGCAAAAGCTGCGGGACCAGCCTGGTTTACGCCTGGCCAACAGCAGAGATCGCTGTTGTGACCCCCGATACAGCGGCCCATATCATCTACCGCAAGGAGATCGCTGCCGCAGATGATCCCCAGCATGCACGTGGCGCGTTTGTCCAGCAGTATGCTGAAGAAATCGCCAATCCATATGTGGCGGCTTCCCTGGGTCATGTTGATGAAGTGATTCTGCCGTCCGCAACCCGGCCGCGCCTGATCAGCGCTCTGGATATGCTGACGTCAGCTTATTAAGCGATGGAGGACTTGATGATGAAAAAATATGTGATAAAGGTTAACGGCGTAGCCTACGAAGTCGAGGTTGAAGAAGCCACCGCTGCTGCAGCCGCAACAACACCAGCCGCTGCTCCTGCGCCTGCTCCGGTACCTGCTCCAGCGGCAGCCCCTGCGGCAGCTCCCTCTCCCAAACCGTCGGCTCCGGTTCCGGCCGCGCCTGCCGCAGCAGCCGGCAGTGAACAGGTCACGGCGCCCATGCCGGGCACCATTCTGAATGTCATGGTCGCAGCAGGGCAGTCAGTCAAAAAGGGTGATGTCCTTTGTATCCTGGAAGCCATGAAAATGGAAAATGAGATTGTGGCACCTCGCGATGGCGTCGTCGCAGCCGTCAGTGCCAGCAAGGGCGCTTCCGTCAATGCCGGAGATCCGCTGATCGGCCTGCAATGACCCCCGCGAAAGACGCGAGAGGAGTTAACAAAATGGCAAAAGTTAAAATAACAGAAACAATCCTGCGTGACGCACACCAGTCGCTGGCCGCAACACGCATGACGATAGACGACATGATACCGGCGCTCAGCGCCCTGGACGATGTCGGCTATAATGCTCTTGAGTGCTGGGGTGGTGCGACTTTCGACTCAGCCATGCGCTTTTTAAATGAAGACCCTTGGGAGCGCTTGCGCAAAATACGCAATGTCTGCACCAAAACGAAACTGCAGATGCTGCTGCGTGGCCAGAATTTACTGGGTTACAAACACTACGCAGATGATGTTGTTACCTATTTTGTACAAAAGTCTATTGCCAACGGCATTGACATCATCCGTATTTTTGACGCGCTCAACGATTTCCGCAACATCGAGAAATCTATGGACGCTTGCCGCAAGGAAGGTGGTCATGCCCAGGGTTGCATCGCCTACACGATCAGCCCCATCCACACCTTTGACAAGTTCGTCACTGACGCAAAGCAGCTGGAGGAAATGGGTGCCGATTCCGTCTGTATCAAAGACATGGCCGGATTGTTGCTGCCCTATGAAGCCTATAACATGGTCAAAGCCATGAAAGAAACGCTCAGCATACCCGTTGAGCTGCACACCCACTACACCAGCGGTGTCGGGTCGATGACCTACCTCAAAGCCATCGAAGCCGGCTGTGATATCGTCGACACGGCGATCAGTCCGTTGGCCATGGGTACCTCACAGCCGCCGACTGAGCCGCTGGTCGCCACGCTGGCCGGAACAGAATATGACACCGGGCTCGATCTTGTTCACCTGACCAAAGTAGCCGAGCATTTCCGCGGCATACGTGAACGCTGGATCGCCAGTGGCCTGATCAGCTCTAAAATGCTGGGTGTCGATGTCAACGCGCTGATCTATCAGGTGCCGGGCGGCATGCTCTCCAACCTGGTTAACCAGCTGCAGCAAGCCGGCAAAGAAGATCAATTCTACGATGTGCTGGCGGAAATACCCAGAGTGCGTAAAGATTTCGGCTATCCGCCGCTGGTTACGCCCAGTTCCCAGATTGTCGGCACACAGGCCGTTATGAATGTCATCTCGGGCGAGCGATACAAAATGGTGCCCAAGGAGTCCAAAGCCGTCCTCAAAGGCGAATACGGTAAAACGCCGGCACCGGTCGATCCGGAGATTCAGAAGAAAATTTTGGCCGGTGAAGAGCCGATCACCTGCCGGCCTGCCGACCTGATTGAGCCGGAACTTGACAAAATCCGTGCCCAGGCAGCAGAATATATTGAGCAGGACGAAGATGTCCTGACCTATGCCATGTTCCCGCAGGTCGCGGAAAAATTCTTTAAATGGCGTCGTGCCCAGCGGCATCTGGTTGATGATGAAGTCGGCAGTGCCGAAGAAGGTTACCAGCCGGTCTGAACAGCCGGAACATAAAAGGATCAGCCAAACCCGGCAGTCCGGCATCATGATGTCGGGCTGCCGGGCTTATGCTATAGCGTAAGCCGACTTCAGCACGCCGGACAATGCCTGGAGGTTAATGCCGATGAATCCGAAAAAGCCCAGCCTGATCAGTCAGATAGAAGAGGCGATGCCCCGGATGAGCAAGGGTCAGAAGGCGATCGCCCGGTTTATTCTGACCCACTATGAACAGGCTGCCTACATAACCGCTGCCCGTATCGGCCGTGAAGCCGGGGTTAGCGAGTCCACCGTGGTTCGCTTTGCCATGGAACTGGGGTTCACCGGCTATCCTCATTTCCAGAAAACACTGCAGGAAGAGCTCAAAGGCCGGCTTACCTCTGTTCAGCGGATGCGGGTGACCGCCAAACGCAGTGAAAATGAGGATTTGCTGGGTGCGGTTCTTCTCTCGGATATCGAAAAACTGAAACGTACCTATGAGCAGATCGACCGCTCCGCGTTCAACAAGGCGGTTGACCTCATTCTCAATGCCAAAAAAATTTATATCCTTGGTGTGCGCAGCGCAGCGCCGCTGGCGTCTTTCCTTGGCTTTTACTTCAACCTGATCTTTGACCATGTCCGTCTTGTCCATACCACGAGTGTCAGCGAGATGTTCGAGCAGATCCTTTCGGTTCAGACGGGTGATGTGGTGATCGGGGTCAGCTTTCCGCGCTATTCCAAGCGCACCATCAAAGCCATGGCTTACGCGCGCACCACCGGCGCGACGGTACTGGCCATCACGGACAATGAAGAAAGCCCGATAGCGGAGAATGCAGATGTCTGCCTGTTCGCGCCCAGCGATATGGCTTCATTTGTCGATTCGCTCGTTGCACCGCTCAGTGTCATCAACGCACTGATCGCCACCATCGGCTACCGGCGCCAGGATATTGTCTCCCAGAAACTGGAAAAACTGGAACGGGTCTGGGATGAATATGAGGTCTACGACAAAGGAGATGTAACCCATGTCTGACAACCAGCTTGCTGGCAGTAAAATGGCTGCCGCGGCCGCGATCAGGGTTGCTCTGACGGTCAGCCGTGAAGATGAGCGTGACCTGATCCAACATGGCCTTGCTGCCGGTATCCAGGCAGCTGCTGTCGATTTCGGCGGAGAGTTTATCTCATCCGTGTCCAAGATGGTGGAACGTGCGGTGGTTGCAGCCAAACGTGAAGGCCTGATCAGCTCCACCCATGTGGAGGAAGGAGCTGTAGCCGGGGCGGCCCGGGAGGCGATCTCCCAAATCATCAACAAGGCGATCGGCTTGAATGTCGGCGGCAAAATAGGCATAGCCCGCCTGGGCGACCACATCGGCGTCTGCGTTTTTTTCGGCATCGGTCTTTTGCACCTCAATGAAGTGGCCATCGGACTGGGGCACCGGGTCATATGAGCAAGGCTGTCAGCATTGCCATAGACGGACCGGCCGGGGCAGGCAAAAGCACCATTGCCCGGTTGGTGGCCGGGCAGCTGTGTTTTCTCTATCTGGATACAGGCGCCATGTATCGCGCGATCGGCCTTAAAGCTTTGCGTCTGGGTGTCGATATGCGTGACGAAGCGGCTGTCTCCGCTTTGCTTGACAAAACTGCGCTGGATATCCGCTTCACTAAGTCAGGCCAGCGCGTCCTGCTGGATGGAACGGATGTCACCGGGGAGATCCGTTCTGCCGCCGTGTCACGGGCCGCGTCTGATGTCAGTGCCCTGCCTGTGGTACGCGTGCGCCTGGTCGCTTTACAGCGCGAACTGGCCGAGCGGCAGAATCTGGTGATTGACGGCCGTGATATTGGCACGTATGTGCTGCCCCAAGCTACCTACAAATTTTTTCTGACCGCCGATGTCGAAGAGCGTGCCCGGCGCCGTCTGGCCGACCTGAGGGCCCGTGGTGACGGGCAGGCCAACCTGGCGACAGTTTTAGCGGATGTACGCTACAGGGACAAACAAGACAGTGAACGCGCCCTGGCGCCACTGCGTCAGGCTGATGACGCGATCCTTATTGATTCCACCGGACGGTCCATTGAGGAGGTGGTCGATCTTGTCCTGCGGCACATCAACCGGCCAGAGCATGACCGGCAATACAGCACAGACCGCTAGTTTGGCGATGCCCTACAGGCGGCTGCGCTGTTTTCTGCGCGGTCTCAGCCATGTGCTGGTCAGTATGCTCTATCGGCTGAGCTATGAAGGACTCGAAAACGTTCCGCGGAACGGTCCGGCAATATTGATCGCCAACCACACCAGCCTGCTTGATATGTTTGCCATCCATGTCCGGGTATCACCCTGGATCCACTGGGTGTCCAAACAGGAGCTTTTCCGGGTACCCCTGCTGGCTGGCCTGCTGCGGCGTCTGGGCTGTATCCCCGTCCAGCGTGACAAGGCTGACATGACCGCTGCCCGCGGCATCATGAATGCCCTGAAAGAAAAGCAGATCGTGGGCATGTTTCCCCAGGGTACCCGTGTCAGGCCGGATCAGTTCGCGTCCGTGCGGCCCCGCGGCGGCGCAGTCCACTTCGCGATGCGAACCGCCGTGCCGATTCTGCCAGTTGCCATCAACGGCCGTTTCCGCTTGTTTGGCCGGGTTCGGATCGTTTTTGGCAAACCTTTCCAGCTGAGCCGCTCAGACCTCGACCGATCCTTGGCCGATCCTTTCGAAAGGCTGACGCTGGATACCATGCAGCGCGTCTTTGATCTGATCGGTCAGGCGGATGTCTATGGTCAAATACGCCGTTCCGGAGGGCAGGACAAATGAAAATTATGCTGGCCCGGTCTTCCGGATTCTGCTTTGGCGTGAAAAATGCCGTGGACCAGGCTATTCAACGCGCCCATGACCGGACAGACGACCAGCCCGTCTTCATGCTGGGTGAGCTGATTCACAATCAGGCTGTGCTGGATGAACTGACGGCGCTCGGTCTGCGTACGGCCGCTGATCTGGACGGTGTGGAAGCAGGTTCCACGGTTATCATACGCGCCCATGGCGCGGCACCGGATGTTATGCAGGCACTGGAAGCGAAAAACTGCAGGGTTGTCGACTGCACCTGTCCTTATGTTGCGAAAATCCACCGCATCGTCCGCCAGGCCTGGCTGGCAGGGAAGGGCATCATCATCGCCGGCATGCACGGACATGCCGAAGTTGAGGGCATCAATGGTGAGTGCGCGGGAGTAGGGGTGATCCTGGATAGCGCTTTTGCAGCAGAAAACAGTCGATTTTGTGCGCGAGAATGGATTTTAGTCGCCCAAACCACCTTTTCTTTTGCAGAATACCAGAAAATTCGCCATATTCTGGAGAAAAAAATTGCAAAGCTGCAGATTTTTGATACAATATGTATTACGACTGAAGATAGGCAAAAAGAAGCCTGCGCCATCGCGCGCCAGGCAGATTTAATGCTTGTCATTGGCAGCAAGAGCAGTTCCAACACACAAAAGCTGCTGGCGATCTGCCAAGGTCAGTGTGGATGGACGTATCTCATCGAGGATGCCGGACAACTGGGTTCTATTGTGGGGGAGCGGTCACTACGGAATCTGACAGTCGGCATAACAGCAGGCGCGTCCACGCCAGAACGCATAATCAGGGAGGTTATTCAGGCAATGACTGAACAAGAGGTCACGCAGAACAAGCAGGAGATCCAGGAGGAGAACCTGCAGAGTGTTCAAGAAGAAGTCAGAGAGACAGCAGAACAGACGATGCAGCAGGAAACATGCGCAAACGCAGAAGTAGAGGCAGAACCGGCGAACGCCGAAGTCGGGACAGACGTTACGGCACAGGGCGAACAGGCAGATCCTTCTGCTCAGGAACAAACGCCAGAGGAAGCCGCATCCGTTTCCGAAAGCGCACCTGCAGAAGAAGCACCGACAGAAGCCGCCGCGAAAGCAGCCGATACGGACAGCGTTGATGAGGACGAGGAGTCCATGGATTCCGGTGATATCAGCTTTACGGATTTCATTGACAACATTCCTCAGTTAAAGCGCGGCATAACGGTACGAGGCACCATCATCCGTTATGATAATGAGCATGTGTATGTCGATGTTCGCGATAAGTCCGAAGGCCGGATACCTCGCCATGAATTTGACGGTGACCCCGATTTTGATCTGGATGAAGCTGTGGCAAGCCACAAAGAGCTTGATGTCTATGTGCGCAACATCCGCAATTCAGATATGGGGAAAGAAATCGTCCTTTCCAAAGCACGCGTTGATTTCACGAAATATAAAGGCCTGATCGAAGAGGCTTTTAACAACAAGACACCCATTAACGTCAAAGTGGTCAATGTGGTAAAAGACGGTGTGATCGCCAGCTATGGCGGCGTGGACATTTATGTGCATCGCACGCAGCTGGAGATGGGTATCGTTGAGGATCTTGAGCCTTATCGCGGCCAGACACTGGACATCCTGGTTACCCAGTATGACCCGGATAAGAAGCGCCTGCGTGTATCCGGATCACGTCGCGCCCTCATCTCCCTGGAGCGTCGTGCCAAGGCCGAAGAGCTCTGGGAGACCATCGAGGTAGGCAACGAATACGACGGCATCGTACGCAGCCTGACCGATTTTGGCGCTTTTGTCGACATCGGCGGCGTTGATGGTCTGGTGCATGTTTCCGAGCTGTCATGGAACAGGATCCGCCATCCGTCCGAAGTGGTCAATGTGGGCGACGAGGTTCGTGTGCGCGTTAAGGATTTTGATCCGGAACGCAAGCGGATTTCCTTAGGCTACAAGAAAGCGGAAGACGATCCGTATCACGATGTGGAGAGCCGATTCCCGGTGGGTTCGATCGTACGCGGCACTGTGGTGCGCATGTTCCCCTTTGGTGCCTTTGTGGAGATCGCCCCTGGCGTTGACGCACTCTGCCATATTTCCCAGATCGCCAATGTCCGGCTCAACAAACCCAATGAAGTGTTGAGTGAAGGCATGGAAGTGGATGCCCGTGTCTTGGAAGTCAGCAATGACACACGACGGATCAGCATCAGCATCAAGGAAGTGGAGCCGATCAATCCTCCTGGCTACGAAGACGAGCATTTCTAAGCCCGGAGGCGTTGAAGCCGCCAGATCGCCGGCCGCTGGCTGGCACAGATAAACGAAAAAGAGAGGGGATGCCACCTGGGCGTCCCCTCTTTCGTTGTATCAAGGTATTCTGGCCAGACAATCACAGGATTAGTTGCGGTGGCCGCTTGATTCGGCCTGATCCGCCTGCGCTTGTCCCGTCATGTAATGCGTCAGTTCAGCAAGCAGACGGTGCGGCACATCCTCCTGATCTGCTGTCTTGGGCCAGAGTGGTCCGTCGGACAGCCGGACAAAACGCAAATGGTCCGACCAGACCCCGTTGATCTTGAGGTAGCGGGGGCAGAGCCCTTCCAAATCGAAACCCAGACGCCTTGCCAGGGCGATGGAACGCCGGTTGCCCGGCCGGATCACTGCTTCTAAACGGTGCAGCCCAAGATCTGCAAACAAACGCTTGACGCAAGCCTGACCGGCTTCAAAAGCCAGGCCGCGCCCCTGACATGATTGGTCGAGATGCCAGGCCAGAAAGGCAGAACGCAGACTGCCGTATACGATCTGGGTGATCGCCAGACGCCCGATGATCCGATCAGGGTCATCAGTCAGGAAAAGCCAGAAGGGGATAGCCCGTCCCGCCAGATAGGCTTTATGCTCTTCTGCCAGGTTCAAGGCCTGCTGCTGCGCTGTGAATGATTGTTCATCGCGGACGGGAAACCAGGGATCATGAAAAAGCCGGTTGCGTCGGTAATAATCGGCGACTTTGCCTGCCGCCTGCTGGTCGAGCACCCGCAGCACCAGCCGTTCCGTCTGCAGGGTCAGGTCATTTTTCTCTTGGGCCATGTGGATTCGCTCTCCTTGCGATCTTTGCCGGTCAGGCGTGCGGGTCTGGCTGGGCCAGTGCCTGGAGTGCTTCGCGATAGATGGCGGCTGTAGCCAGCAGATGCTGCGTCATAAGGTACTCACCGGCCTGGTGGGCAGTCTCTGGTTCGTCGGGGAAAGTACCGCCGAAAGCCACGACATTGGGCATCGTCCGCGCGTAGGTGCCGCCTCCAATGGCGACCGGTGCCGGGTCAAGGCCTGTCAGATCAGCATAGACGCGAGACAGCGTTTCCACAAGAAATGAATCACGCGGTAGATACAGCGGCTCGATGGCATGCACAACCGCAACATCAATGCCATAGGCAGCGGTCTGTTGGCGGATACCGCCCAGTATAGCCTCCAGCGTCTGGTGGACGGGATAACGGATATCCAGGATCAGTTCAGCGTTGTTTTCCTGGAGTGACAGTTTGCCGGAATTGCAGGTCAGGGATCCGGATTCATCCTGACAGGCAATGCCCAGGCCATCCCCCAGCCAGCCACTGCCGATTGCGGACACATAAAAACGGACAAACGGGTGGCTGCAGCCTGCTGCCTCCAGCTTCCGGGCTGCAGTCAGCATAGCCTTGCTGATTGCGTTTTCCCCCAGCCAGGGCATGCTGGCATGACCTGGTTTACCCGTGACTGTTTCGCTGGTCTTACAGCCGTCGGACGAGACAAAGGAGAGCCCGCAGCGTCCGGGAATCATGTTGGCGGCTTCACCGCCGCCGGCAGCCACCAGGCGCAGCGCGTCCTTTGCGTCCTGGCCGCCTTGCCAGGACAAACGCAGCTGACAAATGCCTTTTTCCGCGTAAATAACCGGGAAAGACGCATCTGGTGTGAAACCAGCATGGGGCTTTTCAGCAACCTTCACATAATGGGCCATGCAAGAGCTGCCGTTCTCTTCATCCAGGCCGACAATAAGGCGGATGCGGCCTTTGGGACTGAAGTTGCTGTCCAGGAGGTCTTTCATGGCATAGAGCACAGCTATGGCCGGCCCCTTGTCGTCAGCGGTACCGCGGGCAATGATGCGGTCCGGACCGATGATCGGGCTAAAGGGGTCGCTGTCCCAGCCATCGCCAGCGGGAACGACGTCCAGGTGGCACAAAGCCGCCACCAGGTGTTCTCCCTGGCCAAACTCAACATAACCGGCACGATTATCCAGGTTGACGGCACGAAAACCCAGCTGTTTGCCTCGTTCCAGGAAAAAATTCAGCGCGCGCTGTGTTTCAACGCCGTAAGGAGCATTGACAGCCGCCTTACCGCGTACGCTGGGAATAGCGCATAAATCGCCCAGGTCTCGGTACATCGCATCAAGGTGGTGTGCCATGCTGCCGGCCAGACGCTCCAGCCGTTCAGGGCTGACGCGTGCCGCGCTCACGGCTGGCCTCCTGCCTGCTTGTCCGCAGGCGCTTCCTTCGCCAGAGGAGGTTCGTCTTCTGACGGACCTTCTTGAACAGGACCGGATATTACAGCCGGCCTACTTTCAGCAGCATAAACGGTGTCTTCCGCCGTCTGAGCTGTTTCCACAGTGCCTCCGGCACCTTCTGGAGCACCAGGCTCATACCCATTGGTTTCCGGGCGCAAGACCGCTGTAAAGTCAATCATATCCTCTTGTTCACAGGCCTTGTGCAGGTTGCAGAACAGTCCCATGTACAGGCCGCGCCTCTGGGCTGTTTCACCACAGATCACACAGGCGTCGGCAGGTATTTCATAGAGGTCAAACAAGCCGGAAAGCTGCCCCAGGATCATTTCCATCTGGTTGTGGCTTATGGGGAAGATACCTTCCTTCACACGCACACACAGGAAATTATCACTTGCATCATAGTTGAGCAGCCGGAGAGACTGCTTCTGTGTGTCAAGATACTGCATGATCTGCTCCAACGCTGTCGGGCTGATTCCGGAAATTGGTGTGATAACTGCTTTGAAGCGCTTGCCTTCCAGTATGGTGAACAGATAACCGTTGTATTCGCCGAAAATCATGTCATCGGTTGTGTTGACTTTCCACTGGTTCGCGTCAGCAAGCTTCATCATCTGGGTCGATATCATATGCATGCTCCTGTCCTGTTCATAAGCCCCGCCTGTTTGCCCTTGGCGAAGCATGAGCGGCTTTGCTTCTTATTATAGCCGTTATTCAGTGCGATTTGTGACATAAAGATGAAAACAGCCCCGCCTGTTTTCAGGAAAGGATTGACAGAAACATGTGCTTTCCTTATTGTATTAGGTGATTAATACAATAAGGAAAGGAGAATGCCCATGGCGTATGTTTTCGACCGTCAGACACCGATATATCTGCAGCTGATGCGTTTGTTTCGGCGCCAGGTGATCAGTGGCGAATGGAAAATCGGGCAGCAAATCCCGACGGTTCGTGACCTTGCCCTGCAATACGGCGTAAATCCCAATACCATGCAGCGGGCATTGAGCGAACTGGAGAGGGAAGGGTTGCTCAGCAGTAACCGGAGAGCTGGACGCTTTGTCTCCGCCGACCAGGCTCAGATCGCGTCTGTACGTTGTTCGCTTGCCGGAAGCCAGATTGCCGACTTTATTGAGGCGATGCGCCTGCTTCAATTTGATTGGCCGACATTACAGCAGCTGCTTGCCAGGAAATGGAGGGAAACAGATGGCATTGATTGATATTAGCGGCCTGAACAAAGCTTATCAGCACCGTCCTGTACTCAAAGACTTGTCTCTGCAGGTTGAACCCGGGCAGATTGTTGGTCTGCTGGGCCCCAACGGCTGCGGCAAGACAACACTGATGAAAATACTGGCCGGCCTGATCAGCGACTATAAGGGAGATGTCCGTATCAACGGTTATCGGCCGGGTATTGAGAGCAAGGCACTGGTCGCGTTTCTACCGGAGACCAACTGTTTGAGCGGTTGGATGAAACCGGTGGACCTGCTCGCCTACATGGCTGATTTTTTCCCTGATTTTGACAGATCCAAAGCCGATGATTTGCTGCGGCGCTTCCGCCTTGATATCCGGCAGCCCGTCAAGAACATGTCCAAAGGGATGCAGGAAAAGCTGCAGCTGACGCTGGTCATGGCACGCAAGGCCAAGCTCTATCTGCTCGATGAACCGATCGGCGGTGTTGATCCGGCGACACGCAGTGCCATTTTGGATGTGGTGTTGGCCAACTACCAGGAAGACGCGTCTATGCTTCTGGCAACCCACCTGATCCAGGATGTCGAACGTATTTTCGACCGGGCGGTTCTGTTGGGGTACGGTGAAGTGGTGCTTGACGCCAGGATCGATGATATCAGGGCACAGTATCAACAAAGTGTCGACGAAGTCTTCCGGGAGGTGTTCAAATGTTCACTCGACTCCTGAAACATGAGATCAAGGCAACAGGCCGCATCATGCCTTTTGTCTATTTGGCGATGGTTGTCATGCTGGCCGGCAATATGCTGGTCCAGCGCATGGAACTGGCCTGGCTGTCCGGTTTGCTGCTGGTTCTGCTGATTTTGCTGTCGGTCGCGGTTGTACTCCTGACCTATGTGCTGGTCATCACAAGGTATTACCGGCATCTATATGGCAAAGAAGGCTATCTGACACAGTGTTTGCCGGTCCGTCCCGGTCAGCTTTATGCCAGCAAACTACTGGTGGCCACGGGTTGGCTGTTGCTCAGCTTTTTGCTCTCGACGATGGTCATGCTGTTCATCATCAGCCGATCTGCAGCGGATAGCGGGCTCAGTCTGGGCGGTATGGCTGCAGAACTGTTGCGTCAGACCGGCCTGTCGGCTGGTCAGGCTGTTGCTCTTGTCAGTGCGGTTTTCATCTGGATGCTGCTGGAGATGGTCTATGCCCTGGCCCAGATCTATTTCTCGATCAGTCTGGGCTGCATGTCCCGTTTTCACAATCTGGGAATCGCAGCGCCCATTATCTTTTATCTGGTATTGAATTTTCTGCTCCAGATGGCGTTGCTGGCAGCCATGCTGTTTGTACCTCTGGGGCTGACCTATCGGGACGGCGGCCTCCATCTTATCGGCAGGGGCATGATCAGCATGATCCTGCACCCTGAGCAGTATCCCTTTGTCTTTGGTCTGGGCAGCTTGCTTTTCGTGCTGCTGGCCCTGGCCGGCCTGATCTGGGGAACGCGCCGTATGCTGGCCCGCCATACCAGTCTTCGCTAACCGGTTGAGTTCGGTACCTGATCAAGCCCAGAACAAGCCCATGCCGGATCGCCGTGCCAGCACCAACCGCAGACAGGCAAACCGGAGAAACGCCGGTGGATGAACGCCGAACAACCGGTGAGCCTGCCACGAAAGACGCTTGCCACTACCCGGGAATCGTGGTACAATTGCCAAGGCTTTATTACACACATGGGAAAGCAGATCCTGTTGCCTGTACCGCAAGGGAAGCGGCTGCACACCCATGGAGGAAAAAACAGGAGGAATAATAAACATGGCCGTAATCAGCATGAAGCAACTGCTGGAATCCGGTGTTCATTTCGGACACCAGACCCGCCGCTGGAACCCCAAGATGGCGGAGTACATCTACACCGAACGCAATGGTATCTACATCATTGACCTGCAGAAGACCGTCCGCAAAATCGAGGAAGCCTACATGTTTGTCCGGGAAATCGCCATGAGCGGCGGTTCTGTTCTCTTTGTGGGCACAAAGAAGCAGGCTCAGGACTCGATCCGCGAAGAAGCAGAGCGCTGTGACATGTTCTTCATCAACAACCGCTGGTTAGGCGGCACGTTGACCAATTTTGTCACCATTCGCAAGCGCATCGACCGTCTTACTGAAATAAGGAACATGGAAGAAAACGGCACCTTTGACCTGCTGCCGAAAAAAGAAGTCGCCAAGCTGCGGCTGGAAATGGAAAAACTGGATAAAAACCTGGGCGGCATCAGCAAGATGACCCGTCTGCCTGCCTGTGTTTTCGTTGTTGATCCGCGTAAAGAGCACATTGCTGTGCTTGAAGCCCGCCGCCTCAACATCCCGATCGTCGGTATTGTTGATACCAACTGCGATCCTGATGAAGTGGACTACATCATCCCCGGCAATGACGACGCGATCCGTGCCGTTAAGCTGATCGCCGGCAAAATGGCTGATGCGATCCTGGAAGGCCGGCAGGGCGAGCAGATTGACATGTCTGCCGAAGCGTCGGAAGTGGCAAGCGAAGAGCTGGCTAAAGCAGAAGAAGCATGAACGGAGGGGTAATATGGCGATAACCATTGAATTAATCAAAACACTGCGTGAAAAGACCGGGTCCGGTATGATGGACTGTAAAAAAGCCCTGATCGAAAGCGACGGCGATATGGATAAAGCCATTGTCTGGCTGCGTGAGAAGGGTATCGCTTCAGCTGATAAAAAAATGTCCCGTATTACAGCGGAAGGCATCGTTGATGCCTACATCCACGGCGGTGGCCGAGTTGGTGTCCTGATCGAAGTGAACATCGAGACTGACTTCGCCGCGAAGAATGAAGATTTCCGCCGTATGGTCCGTGAGATCGCCATGCAGATCGCCGCGATGAAACCGCGCTGGGTGAGCCGTGATGAGATTCCCGCGGATATCCTCGATGGAGAGCGGGCGATCGTGCGCAACCAGGCGCTCAACGAAGGCAAGCCGGAAAAAATTGTGGACAAGATTGTTGATGGGCGTCTTAATAAATTCTACGAAGAGAACTGTCTGCTGGAACAGCCTTTTGTCAAGGATGACAGTAAAACCATTGAAACCCTGATCAAGGAAATGATCGCTCTGGTCGGCGAGAACATCTCCGTCCGCCGCTTTGTCCGATTTGAACTCGGCGAGGGGCTGCAGAAGCGCGAAGAGAATTTTGCTGATGAGGTTCAGAAACAACTGAAGTAATTGACCCAAAAGGGGACATGCCAAACATGCCCCCTTTTTTTTGCCGGGTCCCGGCTCATTGAAACCTGGTCGCCCGGCTTCCTGGTAAAAAGAAACAATTAACGGAGGTGCAGTCATGAAGCAGGCAGTTTACAAGCGCGTTTTGCTCAAGCTAAGCGGCGAAGCCCTGGCCGGGCCCAAGGGTGTTGGAC
>JAAYLM010000492.1 GCA_012521915.1 Oscillospiraceae bacterium
GCACGTTGCTGATCACACCGCTGGCTGCTTTGCTGGGTGTTGTGATCGGCCTGTTCCTGGCCATTGTCAAGGTTTTGGACAACAGTGGCAAACGCCTGTTTTTCCTGGCACGCTTTGCCGATATCTACCTGACGGTCATCCGTGGCACGCCGGTTGTCGTGCAGCTGCTGATCATGTATTTTGTCGTGTTCATCAGCTTTAGCATCAATCAGATTTTTGTTGCCGTCATCGCTTTTGGCATCAACAGCGGAGCCTATGTCGCTGAGATCATCCGTTCCTGCATCATGTCGGTGGACCGCGGTCAGATGGAGGCCGGACGTACCCTGGGGCTGACCTATGGTACGACCATGCGCAAGATCATCCTGCCGCAGGCCATCAAGAACATTCTGCCGACCCTGTTCAATGAGTTGATCACATTGCTTAAGGAAACAGCCGTTGTGGGCTATATCGGGGTTGCCGACCTGACCAGGGCCGGCGACCTGATCCGCTCGCGGACATATGATGCTTTTATGCCGCTGCTTGTTGTGGCAGCCATCTACCTTGTCATTGTCATGGGTCTGACCCGGGTGATGGCCTGGCTGGAAAGGAGGCTGCGCCGCAGTGATAACCGTTAAAGGGCTGGGCAAGAATTTTGGTCCGGTCGAAGTGCTTCGCCAGATTGATGCCCAGATCGAAGAAGGGGAGAAGATCGTCATTGTCGGCCCGTCCGGGTCGGGCAAGAGCACCTTTCTCCGTTGTCTCAACCTGCTGGACGAGCCAACCGGCGGAGAAATCTGGATTGATGGCCAGCTGGTGACTGATCCGGCTTGTGATATCAACAAGGTCCGGCAGAAAATGGGCATGGTGTTTCAGCATTTTAACCTTTTTCCCCACCTGACGGTACGGCAGAACATTACCCTGGCACCGGTGACACTGGGTTTGACCAGCCAGCAGGCGGCTGACAGCAGGGCAGATGAACTGCTGCGGCGTGTGGGCGTGCAGGATAAGGCTGATGTCTATCCCGGACTTTTGTCCGGCGGACAAAAGCAGCGAGTGGCCATCGCCCGCGCCCTGGCCATGAATCCGCGCATCATGCTGTTTGATGAGCCGACGTCTGCGCTCGATCCGGAAATGATCGGTGAAGTGCTTGATGTCATGCAGGAACTGGCCGCGGAAGGCATGACCATGATCGTGGTCTCACACGAAATGGGTTTCGCCCGCCGGGTGGCCAGCCGTGTTTTCTTTATGGATGACGGCCGCATCGCCGAGCAAGGTCCGCCTGACCTTGTCTTCAACCACCCGCAGAACGTGCGTACAAAAGCTTTTCTTTCCAAGGTTTTGCCGCATTGACATGGCATACCTGACACGTCATCACGCACAGCTGCCGGACAGGCTATCCTGGTTGGCGGCAAAGCAGACCCTGCAACATGAAACACGCGGCAACGCGTGTTTTTTTGTACCTGTTTTGTAGCTTTTTGCCGGAAGAAGGCCAAGCCATCCACCGCCGGTCTGTTGTAGGCTGTCGTCAGGAGGTGTTGCATATGTTGACGTTGGAAAGTGCCGTTGCGGTCACACTGGCCATCGTGCTGGTTTTTACGGTGGTTGCCCTGGCGCCGCCACTCTACCTGATGACCCGGCAGGCTGCCCGCCTGGAAGTACTGGCGGTCTGCGAGCAACTGGGTGGCCATGCGTTGTACCGCATTTCACCCCTGCGTCTGGAAGATGGGGCTGTAAGCGGGCTGCAGACAGGACCGCAGAAGGTTCTGGAACTGTTGACCTTGCTTCGCGACTACCATCATTGGCTGAAGCAATGGATGGGCGCATCAACATGAACGCCAGGCTGTCCTGCCGGGTTGCCCGCCCGGCAGCCGGTCAGCAGGCGTCTGTCTTGCGTCAAGCCAGGCCTCTGTGTTGCGCCAGGAAGGGAAGCCTTTCTGTTTTTTTCTGCATCATGTTGGCCGCGCTGATCGTGCTTGGCAGCGGCTGGCTGCAGGCAGCGCAGCTCAGAGCCGCGGAGGCTTCTTTCACCCAGGCCATGGCCGCCCAGATTGATGTGACACTGGCCTCCTACGAACGCGGCCTGTATGATCAGTTCGGGCTGTTCGCTTTTGTTGAGGATGCGCTTGATCCGTCTGTGTTTCAAAAAAGCCTGCCGCCTTCTTTGCAGGCTGAGGACGTTCAGTTGAACTGCCGGCAGAAGCTGCTGGAGCCATCTGTGCTGGATCCGCAGATGGTCAGCCAGATGAAGGCGCGGCTGCCCGGAGCCTGGCTGGACTGGTTTGCCGCGCGCTGGTCAGGTTTTGCTGACACGCTATCCGGGCTGCAGCCACGCAACAGCTTTATGCCACAGGCCGCGGATGGCTCTGCGGGGCAGGTGCTCTCACCGGTACGCAATGAGGCTTTGCCGCCCGGCAGCCTGACCGATCTGCTGCGCGATGCTTTCCAGGGGCTGACAGCCGCTTTGGTACAGCGTACGGC
>JAAYLM010000493.1 GCA_012521915.1 Oscillospiraceae bacterium
TCTGGAAACCGAAATGATTTCTACGATACCGGTAGCGATTTCCGGTACTTCCTGTTCGAAAAGCTTGCGTACGAGGTTGGGGTGGCTGCGGGAGACATAAATGATCGGCCGGCCTTTTTTTTCGTCAACCTTTAGGATCAGGAAGCGCAGCCGCTGGTTGAAGTTATAGCTGTCCACCCGGACCTGCTCATTATAGGGCAGGACTGCTTCTGCCCTGCCAATGTCAACCGTAACCTCACGGCGGTCTTTTCGCTGAACAACACCTGCGGCGACTTCGCCCACACGGCTGCTGAATTCATTGTGGATCCGTTCGCGCTCGGCACTGCACAGCTTTTGATTGATGACATTCTTGGCTGTCTGAGCCGCCAGGCGCCCAAAGTCCTGCGGGCGCAGCTCGTATTCCATCATGTCGCCCACTTCGAAATCTTCTGAGAGAGCCTTGGCTTCCTCTAGCGAGATCTCTGTATTGGTGTCGGTAACCTGCTCAATGACCGTCTTGGTCAGAAAAACACGCATCTCACCGGTCTCGCGGTCTATCTCCGCACGAATGTTGTCGGTTGTTTTCGCCTCAAATTCGCGCTTATAGGCTGAAACCAGCGCTTCTTCTATGGCTTGAAACAGCACCTCGGCATCAATGCCACGTTCTTTTTCCAGTAATCGCAGGGCTTCTATCAACTCCGCGTTCATTCCACAGGATCTCCTTCCATCATTCAAAACTGTATTATTCGCTGTATTTTCGCGACTTGGTCGCGGGTAAATACCAGCTGTGTTCCATCTTCCAGATCCAGTACAACCTGATCCTCAGTACTGGGTGCCAGATTCCCCTGAAATTCTTTCTGACCGTCGCGGGCCCGGTAGAGCTTCACCGCGACAGGTTCTCCCTGGTGTATCGCCAGATCAAGCGACGTTTTCAGGGGGCGGTCCAGGCCGGGCGAAGACACTTCCAGATAGTCGTGCCCGCTCAGCTCAGGATGGCTGTCTATCAGAGGATCGGCCAGCCGGCTGACCGCTGAGCAGTCATCCATGCTCACGCCGCCTCTTTTATCGATAATCAGGCGCAGGGTCTTTGGTCCGCCTTTGCTCTGGCTGACCCTTTCCACATCGATCAGGTTGACGCCAAGAGAAGTGACGGGTGCGTCAAGCAGCTGCATGAGCGCTTTTTTATTCAGACTTCCCGCCATAGGACGACCCCTTTCCCCGGTCTGATTTCTCAGGATGACCATGCTGCCGGTCTATCACCGGAGTGTCTATAAGCAACAAAGAGTGGGGGACCCCACTCTTTGCTACCGCATCACTGTCATTCCTTACGTATTATAGCACGGGCTGACAGCTGATGCAAGACAAACGCGCTTCATCGGTGCGTAGAGGCATTGGACAGCGCAGCAGGGCTATGATTTGTCTATATACACAAAAAAGATGTTGAAAAACAGGCGTTGTTTTTCATGTATTCCCTGTATATACCTTCTTTTACGGAACATTTTACGTTACAATAAAATTAGCCTGCACAACATCTACTGGTGAAAAGGCAAAACGAATAAGGGGTGAAGCCTATGCTCAAAGTAATTGTCGGCAGCAAAGGAAGCGGAAAAACCGCTCGGCTCGTGGATGACCTGAATATGCATGCCATGAATGATGCCAATAATGTGGTTTGCATCGAGGCCGGGCGGCGGCTGGATCGCATGGTCAAGTATCAGATCCGCCTAACCGATATCACAGAATATCCAGTCAGGGGATATCGCGAACTACTTAGTTTCATCGCTGGCATCAGTGCAAAAGATTATGATATCACCCATCTTTATATCGATAGCATCTACAAAGTCTCCGGAGATGAAGATCCGGAACGGCTTGCTGTGTTCTTGCATGATCTGGACGCTTTCGCCCGCAAGGATAATTTTCATGTTATGATCATACTCAGCGCCGATCCCGAAGATTTGCCGGAAGGCGTGCGCAGATATTGTTAACCTGCGTCCTATAAGGGGGCTGTGACGCAAAATAACTTTCATTAACACAACTTTCCCACAGACTTGTCGGTGCTTTATCCTGCTACGCAGGCTGTTTGACCGCGGAGCAAGCTCCTCAGCTTGTCAAACAGCAGCACCTGAAAAGTCTACCCGCTGCTCGGGGTGGGAAA
>JAAYLM010000494.1 GCA_012521915.1 Oscillospiraceae bacterium
AGTTTCCTGTCTGATAACTCAGAGGACTCTGTTCCGGATCCGGGCAGGGCAGCTGTTTTTTCTCCAGCAGTTTCAGCCACATTTTTTCCTGAGCACCCAGACGGCGGCGGGGAATTTGCAATCCTGGACTTACAAAGTCATCACCATACAACACCTGGTCAACCAGAGCCCAGCCTTCGCCGACTTCAAGCAGTTCCCCTTGTTTTCCATCCAGTTGTTCCATGATCTGATTGTGTATCGCTTCGGTCTGTTCCCGCGGGAAGACTTCCTGCAGCGCTTTTTCTGCCGCGGTTGTCGCTTGTTGCCAGTCTTCGCCTTGTGCCAGTTCCGGATCAACAGTTAGCGGACCATAGAGTTCTGTCCAGGAAATGCTGCTGCGCCCGGGCATCGGCAAGTGCTCCAACTGCGTATGGGCCAGGCCTGCCTGAATTTCCAGGTAGGCCGATCCGGGCTGTGACAGGAAAGTCTGCCAGTTCCTACCACCGACACCGTTCCCCCATACGAATAGTTTACGGCCTTGCAACGCATCTGTCGATGCCTGAACCAGTCCATAACCATGATCGTCAAGGGCACTGATCCAGCGCCGCTGTTTTTCTGGAAGATCGAAGAAAAAGTCCATGGCCTGGCCAATCTGTGTCGTCCGGCTTATATCGGTTGTCTTGCTGGTCCCTGGCAATTGCATATAGGGGATTTCCAGCTTCGTCAGCTTGCCACCATAGCCATAGCGGTAAGATTGGGTGGCAGGTACGAGGATACGGACATCATCACGCTCGTCGACAGCGATGTTGCTCCACCAGTAAACCGCGGTATCCCGCGGAAGTGGGTTGTCAATACGCACCCGGACAAAGAGGCAGCGGGAGTCATGAGGCAAAGCTGCTTCAACTCGATAGAAGATTTTCCGGATTCGTTCATACTGATAAAAGCGCAGAACAGGGGTTCCGTCCTGCAACTGCAGCTGTTCGGCAAAGACACGGTCAACCGTAAAGGGGGAGTGTCCGATGACGCCGATGTTCCATTCTACACCACCAGACAACCAGGCATTGCGGATTGCCAGGTTGCAGGGTTGAAAAACGGGGTTTTTGTGCAAAAGTTCCTTGCCGGTCGTCTTGTCTATCAGGGACCACAAGCGACCGCCTACATTGGGCAAAAAAGTCGCTTTGATATAGTCGTTTTCCAGAACCAGTGACTTCCAGCCCCGGTCGCGGCGGATCCTGTTATAGCCATTCTGATAAAGATAAGGCAGAATGCTGTTCACTGGAGCCCATCCCATGTATTTTGACTCTTCTTTGCTGATTGTCTTCTCGTCAACCTGTATATCCCTGCGCCGCTTGTCCTGGCGGATATCCGGCAGAGGATTAAGGCCTCCGAGTGACGCTGATGGCATGTGATAGAAGGTTTTTCGTATTTGTGACATGACGGATACCTCATATGCATTTTGTGTAGTGAAAAGCCCTGTCCGGCCGCAGGACTTACCTGCGGCTCCGGACAGGGGCTGGCTTCAGGTCAGGTGGCGGTTTGCGAAAGCGCTCACCGCCATCGGGCAATAGTCAATTGACGTTTTTAACGGCTGGCCAGCCAAGCATCGACCTGGCTTTGTGCTTCATCGATGACTTTCTGAACATTGTTGGCTTCCAGTTTGGCAATGAACTCATCCACGACTGTATCAACTTCATCCTCAGACTCCAGCTCGCCGTCGCGCAAGAGGTTACGATATTCCATAACAACATTGGTGCAGGCTGCGATCTCATTGGTAACCGGTTCCAGATTGAAGACGAAGCCCATGTGATTCGGCAGAACGGCATTATTGTTGTATTCAACAATGCGGTCCAGCATGATGC
>JAAYLM010000076.1 GCA_012521915.1 Oscillospiraceae bacterium
ACCGGCGATGAGGCAGTAACAATAAAAGATGGATCACGAGGTCTGGCTGCCATAACCAGCTGTACCAATACGTCAAACCCCATGGTTATGCTGGGGGCCGGTCTTATGGCTCAAAAAGCAGTCGCGCTGGGTCTTCGTACGCCTGCTTATGTGAAGACCAGTCTAACGCCCGGTTCGCAGGTGGTCACAGAATACCTGGCAAAAGCCGGCCTATTGTCTGACCTGGAAAAACTTGGCTTTCATGTGGTTGGCTACGGTTGCTGCACATGTATCGGCAACAGCGGCCCGCTGGCCGATCCGATTGCCCGGGCCATTGATGAGCACAACCTGGTGGTCACTTCCGTCCTGAGCGGTAACCGCAATTTTGAAGGTCGCATTCATCCACAGATACGTGCCAGTTATCTTGCATCGCCGATGCTGGTTGTTGCCTACGCCCTGGCCGGCACCGTTGCCATGGACTGGAAGACGGAGCCAATCGGGCAGGGCACTTATGGTGAAACCGTTTTTTTGAGCGACATCTGGCCGACAGCGGCAGAGTTGTCTGCAGTGGTACAGGCTTTCCTGGGTCCTGAACTTTTCCGTAAAATATACAGTGATGTTTTCAGCGGTCCACCCAGCTGGCAAGCGTTAGAGATACCTGATGGTGAGCGCTACCGCTGGGATGAAGCGTCAACCTATATCCAGGAACCTCCTTTTTTCAGTCCGGATTTTGAGAGAGCATCGTCAGCAGATCCTGCATACGTGTTTTATCAGGCGAGGATTCTGGCCTTGCTGGGCGATACGGTGACGACTGACCATATATCACCGGCCGGCTCGATTGCCGCGACAAGTCCGGCAGGACTCTACCTGCAGTCCCGGGGGGTGTCACCGGCTGATTTTAACGCCTATGGCGCACGACGCGGCAACCATCATGTGATGCTGCGTGGTACTTTTGCCAACAGCCGGCTGCGCAACCATCTGGTACCGGGTATCGAGGGCGGGTTCACGAAAAAAATGCCTGAGGACGTTGTCATGACGATATATGATGCAGCAATGGCTTATGCCGCTGAAAAAACCGGTTTGATCATTATCGCGGGCAAAGAATACGGCACCGGCAGTTCACGCGACTGGGCGGCCAAAGGGACACACCTTCTGGGTGTCACAGCCGTTCTGGCTGAAGGTTTTGAACGTATTCACAGAAGCAACCTGGTGGGTATGGGCGTTCTTCCTTTACAGTTTTTGCCAGGTATGAGCTGGCAGAGCCTGGGCATAAAAGGAGACGAGACATTTACGCTTGAACAACCGGCTTTACCACGGGTACCACTGGCTCAGACCCGTGTGACCATGACCCGGCCAGATGGTAACCAATATGTTTTTCCGGTGAAGATCTGCCTGGAGAATCAGGTCGAAATTGGTTATTATCAGAACGGTGGTATCTTGCAGACTGTGGTGAAAGAAATGCTGACAAAGTGATGCCAGGTGTATCATGATGTGAATGATCATTTGGTGTTCATGAGCGAAAGAGGATTTGTGAGGAGGGGAGTCAACAACATGGCAAATCGACCCAATATTCTTTTTATTATGTCCGATGACCATGCATCTCAAGCCATCAGCAGCTATTCAGGGAGAATCAATCAAACACCGAATATTGATCGCATCGCTCAGGAGGGGGCCAGATTTGATGATTGTTTCTGCACGAACTCAATCTGTACGCCCAGCAGAGCCGTTATTCTAACCGGTAAATACAGTCATTTAAATGGCGTGAAAACCTTAGTGGATGACTTTGATGGAAGACAACCTCATGTAGCGAAAATGTTGCAGCAAGGTGGCTACCAAACGTCCATGATCGGAAAATGGCATTTAGGTCATGGCGGAAACAGCGATCCGACAGGCTTTGATTACTGGTGTGTCTTGCCGGGTCAAGGGTTATATCATAACCCGACATTCTACGATATGGGAAAAGAAATTACCGTGAAAGGCTATGCAACGGACATCATCACTGATATGTCTTTAGACTGGCTGGAAAAACGAGATAAGGACCGCCCCTTCTTTTTAATGTGCCATCACAAAGCACCTCACCGGCCCTGGGAACCTTCTGAAAAGCATAAGGATCTCTATGAGGATATCAATATCCCTGAACCTGATACTTTGTTTGACACCTACGAAACCCGAAGTGATGCTGCCCGATTGGCTGAGATGAGAATCAGCCGTCATCTGAGAAAGAAAGATGTTAAACAGGATCCGCCGGATCACCTGGAAGGAAATGACCTGACCAGATGGTATTATCAACGCTACATCAAGGATTATCTAAGGTGTATTGCCTCCATCGATGATAATGTGGGCCGATTACTCGATTATCTGGATGAGCAGGGGATAGCAGACAACACCCTTGTCATCTATACATCAGATCAGGGCTTTTTCCTGGGCGAACATGGCTGGTACGACAAGCGTTTTATGTACGAAGAATCCCTGCGTATGCCTTTCCTTGTGCGCTATCCCAAGGAGATTAAAGCGGGAACGATCAATAAGGATATGATTGTCAACACAGATTTTGCGCCCACTTTTTTAGATTATGCAGGATTGACGATTCCTGCGGACATGCAAGGATGCAGCTTGCGTCCCGTTTTTCAGGGCAGGCTTGTCGAAGGCTGGAGACAGTCCATGTACTATAGGTATTGGATGGATCGGGACGATCATTGTGTAGCAGCTCACTATGGTATACGGACACATCAATACAAATTGATTTGTTACTATGCTCCCGGACGTTTTTATAATGGAAAATATCCCGAAGGGACTGAGCGAACCGAATGGCCACAATGGGAACTCTATGACCTGCAGAAAGATCAATATGAACTGAACAATGTCTATGGTGACCCAGACTATGCCAGTACGCTTGCTGAGTTGAAGACAGCGCTGCATCAACTGCAGATGGAACTGAAAGACACGATTCAGACCAGTGAATCATAACAGGAGAACAACATGAAGCAAGAAAATCGTTCTGGATTACAGGTAAAAGACTTCAGTTTTGCCGGCGAACTTGGTTCAGAGGGTGCTCGTATCAGACAAGTCGGATATAACCATTTTAAGATAGAACTTGCCTCTCCCATGCATGGAGAAGGCTGTCCCAACAGGCTGCAATTCACGATTAGGCAAAACGCTAAAGGCAATCAATTAAGGTTGGATGTTTCATATAATCATACGAATTTCATGCGGTTTGATGAATACTTCTGTTCATGGTCATACGACAAAAAGACTTGGCAACCGATTGAATGGGAAAAAGACTTCAAGGAAAGACCTGAGGAGAATACACTACTCTTTGCTGAATTCGCGGAGGATACCGTATATGTCGGGCATCAAGTGCCGATGTCTTATGAGGATGTTGAAAGGGTTGTGGCAGCGCTTTCTCAAAATACGTACGTTGAAATCATTGATATTGGTCAATCATTAGAAGGCAGAAACATCCATAGAATCGTGATATCGGATGGGAAAGCAGGAGCAGCGGAACACACACATTATTTTGCACAACAGCATCCAGGTGAGCACAACGCACAATGGCGCATGATGGGTATGATTGAATGGCTGTTAAGTGAAGAGGCTGGTTGTTTTCGTAAAAACAATGAATGTCACTTTGTCCTGACCATGAGCCCGGACGCCCCATCCAGGGGCTGGTATCGTGCGAACACGCAGTTTCATGATATGAACCGCACCTATCTGGTATCTGGTTCAGATTCAGAGCGGCAAACGCATGAGGCATGGCTTTGCCAGCGTGACCTTGAACAAATCGCAGGTCATTCAAAACTGATGACTGTTTGGGCGATGCATACCTGGGGTGGCAAGGTGGAGATGTTAATGCGTGAAAGCAATGACATGGAAAGCAAGTATGGCAGCTGGACCTTATTGAGGGACGCGATCATCGCGCACGATCAGGAATCATTGTGCAAACCGCTTTACAGTGTCAAGGAAAGACCTGCAGAAATTGAAACCAGCTGGGGCTACGGGCCATTCGCGCAGTTCGGCGTAACATCAGTATTGTGTGAAGGGTCCGGTTCAATCATGACGAAAGAAAAAAACATGCTGTCCGGTAAAACGATTATCCAGGGGCTTGCTGATTACTTCGCTAAAAATGCGTCGTAACCTTGAGCATACGGTAGAAGGCGACAGCCCTATCGCTTTATTAGTAATGACTTTCATTAGTTAAGTATGCTGCCAGCATTGCTCTGGTTAATAGCGCTAAAAACGGAAATACATGAATGGATTGTATGAACCATCGACCAGATAAGCTGTTGAGGCGATAAGGATCATCATGCAGGCAACGGGTTCGAGATAATGACAAAGCTGTCCGGCTGCTTCAGATTTTTTTACCGCGGCATACAGACGGCTTACCAATGGCGCCAGAACTCCGTCGCACTCCTGGCAATAAAGGGGTGATTGAAGTTTTCTGGAAAAGAGAAGCCGAAGAGCTTACCCAAGCCGATTGCCATATCTGAGTATCCGGAAAAATCAAAGTTAATCTGCAGAGAAAAGGCGATGGCGTAAACCCAGGTGATTAGAATCGTTTTTTCGTTCATCGCCGCGTATATTTTACAGACACCGGCTAATGTATTGGCGACCAGAATTTTTTTGCCCAGTCCGAGACAAAATCGGCTGACCCCATAAGTAAAAGAATCCAGGTCTGTTTTACGGCTTTTCAGCTCTGCGGCGATGGTTCTGTAACGAACGATCGGACCGGCGATCAACTGGGGGAAAAGCAAAACATAAGTGAAAAAATCTAGAAAATTTCTTTCTGCTTTCACATCTCCCCGGTAAACATCAAAGGTGTAGCTCATGGTTTGAAAAGTAAAGAAACTGATGCCTATCGGCAGAACCACTTTCAGCAGATTGATCTGTGTGTCCAGGAGAGCGTTGATACTGCCTATCAGCAAATTGATATATTTGAAGTAACCCAGCAACGAGACATTGGCCAGAATCGAAATAATCAGGAAAAGTCTGGTCAGTCTTGGCTTGGAGCGATAGTGCTCAATGTAGAGTGAGCAGGAATAGTCGACAATTGACGATAACAGTAAGAGCAACACGAGCTTTTGCTCACCGGCATAGTAAAACAGCAGACTGAAAAGCAGCAGGACACTGTTTTTCAGTCTGACAGGAACCAGCCTGTACATAATTAGGACAAGCGGGAGAAAGAGATAGAGAAAGCTCAAACTCGAGAAAAGCATGGCCCATGCCTCTAATCTGTATTCAGACTGCTTGCGGTGGCAAGTGTTTCTATGCTGTAGAGAAACAGCACATCACTACCGGTCTGGAAATCAATCAGTTCAGGTAATCGTGAAGCCCTGATATAGCGGATATCAATCAGCCAGACTTGATGATAGCTTTCCAATAATTGCGGTGCGATACTTCGGCCAAAGGAGTCACTGAACAGATAAAGCACCTTATGGTCTTCATGCCGGCAAGTGTTCACAAGGTGGCACACCGAGCAAGCGCCACCAAGGAAAACATCAAACGGGTCGTTTTGTTTAATTTTTTCAGGGGCATAAAGCGCGGCTTTCTCGAAACCTTCTGAATTGTTTGTAGCCCTGAAACATAAAGCCTTGTCCAGCAGTTCGCTGGTCAGGTATGTCAATGTATCCGGCTTGAGTGGCAGTGCGGATTGGCCGCAATAGACGCCATGAAAAGGATAAAGGTCATGCGCTATATAGCCT
>JAAYLM010000495.1 GCA_012521915.1 Oscillospiraceae bacterium
ATCCAATACTAATCGGGCATATTCTATGGTTCATCAATGGCTAATGTATTTAAAGCACACTGGGAGCATCCGGTTGTAACAATTCTATCTTCTGCTTTGTTGCAGTTAATTCTAAATAGCATATTATCAAAGGTCGTGACATCAATGCTGTTACAATATTGGTTATATGTTGCGTAAGTGAATCTCATGTTATCTGTCCTTTCCAAATAAATCACATAGTATCAAGTTAATAAGTGTCAATACAGATGAGCCAGTTGTATGGCTTATTTTTGTGTTGTCCTATATTTACTCTTATGAACGTCAAACACATGCTTCCATGCTGATTGAGGAAGGCTTTTCAGCCCTCCTGATCTCAGAAAGACTGGGACACGAAAGCATAGAAACAACGCTTCAGACCTATTCGCATCTTTATCCCAATAAGCAGATCGAAGTCGCCAATCGCTTGGATCAAATGAATAAACCAGATAGTCCAAATGAATAATTACAATAGGACCTGTAGTACGCTTTTAGTACGGTCAGCAAAAAGCAAACCCTGAAACCACGTTATATCAATGGTCTCAGGGTTTTTAACTGCTATTCCCACTCAATCGTGCCGGATGGCTTTGGTGTTAAGTCGTACAGCACACGGTTGACACCTGCCACTTCACTGGTGATCCGTTTTGTCAGGGTCTGTAGTAACGGCCAGGGCAATTCCGGTACAACCGCTGTCATGGCATCAATCGTATTGACTGCACGGACGACAACCGGCCAGTCAAAGCTGCGTTTGCCTTCCTTGACACCTGTTGAGCGAAAATCAGGCACAACGGTAAAAAATTGCCAGATCTGTTCAATCAAGCCGGCTTTAGCCAGCTCTTCATGAAGAATCGCATCAGATTCGCGTACGGCTTCCAGACGGTCTCTGGTAATCGCTCCAAGGCAACGAACACCGAGACCTGGTCCGGGAAACGGCTGCCGATGAACCATGTTGTCCGGCAGACCTAATTCAGAACCAACTGCTCTCACTTCGTCTTTGAACAGCATCTTAACCGGTTCAACTAATTCAAACTGCAGATCTTCCGGCAATCCACCGACATTATGATGGCTCTTGACTGCTTTCACTGTCTTGGTGCCGCTTTCGATAATATCCGGGTAGATCGTACCCTGCGCCAGAAAGTTGATACCGTTGAGTTTGCGGGCTTCTTCTTCGAACACACGCACAAACTCCTCACCAATTACCTTGCGTTTCTGTTCGGGATCATCAACATCGACGAGTTTATCAAGAAAACGGTCAACAGCATCTACATAAACCAGATTGGCTCCAAGCGCCTTACCGAAAACATCAATGACCTGTTCTGATTCCCCTTTACGCATCAGGCCATGATTGACATGGACACAAGTCAGCCGGTTACCGATTGCCTTAAGCAGCAGCGCAGCGACCACAGAACTGTCTACGCCCCCGGAAAGTGCCAGCAGCACATGCCCGTCACCAACCTGACGTTTGATCAGGTCAATCTGATCCGAAATGAAGTTTTCTGTATTCCAGTTTGCTTGTGCTCCGCAAACCGAAAAAATGAAGTCTGATAAGGTTTGCCGACGCTTTTCTGCTGACTCCGGCCAGGGTTTCTCTCCCTTATGGTCTGCCAGGAAAAGAGGCAGGCCGCATGTGTAAACCGCCTCTGACGTGTCTATAAACACACCGTCAATCTCGCGGTTCACACCACCATTGAGAATAATTCCCTTCACATTGGGCAGTGCTTTGATCTGATCAACCCCGATATCGTGCGGATAGATCTCACTGTAGACACCAAGCGTTCTTATCTCCCGGGCCAGACGGGCGTTTTCATCACTGCCCAAATCAAGGATGAGGATCATATCCTGTTTCATAATTGGTCTCCTTAGCATTCTTCATTTTCAATAAAAATTACGCTAACAGTGTACTGGATTTTTTCTGTGATGTCATCAGAAAGTTCATCAGCGTTAATTTTGAGATAACCAAGAAGCGGTAAATGCCAAACCATTGGATTGTTCAGGCGGCCAAGGATATCCTTTGATCATGAAAGAAACACAAAAAAGCAATTGTCATGTTTGTTGTTATCTTAATGATGCTGCAGATGCACTTGACGCCAGGCAAGTGCCATTTCTATATCATTGAGCAATACACCGTCAGCACCAAGATCAGATAAATGTTGCAGAGAAGTTGCCGATCCATTCATGGAACCGTTCTGCATACTCATGATCCAAACCTCAACAGGGCCTATGGCTTTTACATCAGCTGGCCTCATTGTATCCAGCCATTGTTCCCAGAGTCGGATGATGCCCGCACCTTTTTGTATGAAAGCCTCAACATTGCGCCAGTGATCAACAAAAGCCAGGATGCGATCATCTGGCATGAAAGATCTAACCTGGGCCAGGGCATCCAGTGAAGATACACCGCAAAGAATACGGCCGGCTGCCGGACGCAGCTGGTCTAGAACAACATTAGGGATGGGGTCATTTTTCAAATGCAGTAGAATATCGGTATGGATGTCCGGCTCAGCCAGCAAATCGGTCAAGGTGACAAGATCTTTTCCTGCTGCCGCCAGGGCTTTCCGAATCTGATCATATGAGGTTTCAGCCAAGGGCAGCGGCTGTCCGGTCAGCCTTTCCAAAGTCGCATCGTGGTAGATCAGGGGAACATGATCCGCACTGAGCCTGATGTCGCATTCAACCGCGTCCGCACCTAGCTTTGCGGCATGTACCAGGCTGATCAGTGAATTTTCTGGACAACTCAGGGAGGCTCCCCGATGGGCAATAAGTTTCATGTCATGCTCCTTGCTGTTTCATTGAGCCAGGTTTTCTCACTGAATCAGCAGGTCCGTTCAAAGGGGGCACTGCTTCGGATTCATCTGGCCGATACCTCATTGAATGATTCGTCTGATCGCTACAACCGGACTCCTGCCAAAAATGACGGTGGACTCAATAACAGCACCGCAATCATCATAATAGGTCCGGTTTGAGCTGGATGCGTGTATATACCGGCCGTTGCCAACATATATCCCGACATGGTCGGTTATTCCGTCATTACGACTCCAGTCAAAACAAAGAATATCGCCGATCCGGATGTCGCTGCTGGATACCGCCGTTCCGTAAACGGCTTGCTGATAGGATATGCGTGGCAAGGTTATGTTGAATAAAGTTTTGTAAACATATGAGGTCAGTCCTGAGCAGTCAAATCCTACGGATGGCGACATAGCAGCATATACATACCTGATACCGATCTGGGAGCGGCACAGCTCAATCAGCGCCTGATCTTGCTCTGACGTCATGCCAGTACTGGCAGGTGGCGGTATTGTTGGCTCAGGAGCCATTGTTGGAACTGGTGTTGCTGAGGGCACGGGTGTCGCTGAAGGTTCTGGCGTCACAGTCGGTATAGGTGTTGCTGTGGGTTCAGGGG
>JAAYLM010000496.1 GCA_012521915.1 Oscillospiraceae bacterium
ACCCAGGACAGATAAAAAGCCTTGCTGTCAGAGGCCAGGACCGGTGACAGCCAACGTTCATTCGGGCGGCCGATGGTCTGGACCGGACCGGGCACGCCGGCTTCATCAATTACGGAGTAGTCAATGCAGCCGACAGCATCTGACATACTGTCCCAAGCCTGCATCAGCTGCTGGCCGTTTGAAGCCATGGCCACCCTGTTGGCGTCTTCACCCGACCCGGGCAGTTTGAGCGGTTCGATCGGGTCGTCGCCTTCCGGAATCACCGCATACTGGATCGTCAGGCAATTGTCCGCCGGTGACAGGGCCGTAAAAGCCACATGCCAGCGCCGGCTGTGCCGGCAAATTGTTGGGTACATCAGCAAGGCGTCACTGATCCAGAGGCAGCGACGCGTTCCCGCCTGCTGATCACGCAGGGTTGTGTGCATCAGGCGCCAGTTCTGATCACGGCCGTATTCCAGCCAGACCAGCGACAGTTCATCGCCGGAAGCGGCTATGGCCGGCTGGCCGGCTGCAGGGCCCGCCGTCGGGATATTCAGTCGCGCGGCTTGTCCTGTCTTTGCGTCAGCATACAAAATAGCCAGTCCGGTCTCGTCACCTTTTTCATAGGCTGTACAGGCACAGGCCTGCCCGGCGGCGGTCATGGTACCGCTGACAACACGCTCAAAAAACTCAATGCCCGGCTGGGGATGGGAAACGACCGGCTGGTTCTCGACAACTCTTTGCGGTGGGATGATCTGGCTCATGCTTGTTTCCTTTCATGGGTTGTGGACAGATTGGGATCAATCCGGATATCGTCTCGTACTTCAGCAATGTGCAGCTTATGAATTTAATGACATCATGATGTCTCGTTGTCAGAATAGCTCTGGTCAAACATCCAGAAGATGTTCCATGCAGTGGGCAAAATCAATCACATGGTCCAGCACGTAGCGGACGCCGCCCAGATGGACAACTTGCTCATGCAGCACCGCGTAGTGGACGTCCGCTTCCCGCCCCGGCCTCAAGGAGACGATTTTGAGGCGCAGTCGGATGCGGTTGAGAAAGCTGTCCCCCAACAGCTGCAAAGGACCGCCGATAACCACGATCTGCGGATCAAAAAGGTTGATAACGTTGTTGATGCCGGCTGCCAGGTAATCAGCTGTCTCATGCACAATCTCCACCGCCAGTTTGTCCCGTTGGTGATACGCTGCGGCCAACACACCCAGGTCGATGTTCTGGACGTCACCCTGGACGAGATCTTTGATCAGCGAATCCCTGCCCAGGACCAGCGCCGAGAGGATCCTTCCCTTAATCGCCGGTACGCTGACCATGGTCTCCAGGCAGCCCAGATTGCCGCACTTGCAGCGTCTGCCGTGCACATCCACTGTGGTGTGGCCGATCTCGGCAGCCATGCCGCCGGATCCGCTGAAAATATGGTTGTCGATGATAAGGCCGGCACCGACACCAATGTTGATATCCAGGTAAATCAGATGGTCCAGCGACTCATAGGCACCGGATGTTTTTTCCGCGTAGGCGCAGAAGCCGGATTGATTGCCCAGTGAAATGAATGACCGGGGAAAACACTGCTGCAGCGGCTCCATAAAAGAAAGGTTCCCTGAGACCGGCAGAACCGTGGAACGCAGCACCTGCCTGGTCGTGTAGTCGATGACTGCCGGGATGCCGATGCTGATGCCCAATAGCCGGCGGCTGTTGACCCGATGCGCCTGCAGCATCCGGCTGATGGTGTCCGCGGCCGTCTGGCCGATCTGGTGATAAT
>JAAYLM010000497.1 GCA_012521915.1 Oscillospiraceae bacterium
AAATTTATGTCATTCTGGGACTGCTGCTGCTGATCTGCTTCGCGATATTGGCCCGTCTGATCCTGCGCATCAAGATTGATCAGGCGGTCAAATTAGGTGAGGAATAATCATGAGTGATGCAGAAAAACACAATGAAACGATTATCTTCCATACAGAAGGGCTTTGCCGCCAGTTCCAATCAGGCCGTGAGATCATCACCGTTCTGGATCAGATCAACATCCAGGTTCGGCAACAGTCCCTGACCATGCTCAAAGGCCGCTCTGGTTCAGGCAAAACAACCCTGATTAATCTTTTGGGCGCCCTGGACAGGCCGACATCCGGGAAAGTTTTTTTTAAAGAGGAAGAGATCTCCGGGTTGCCTGACCGGCGGCGTGACCAGCTCCGCCGCCAGAACATGGGTTTTGTTTTTCAGTCGGTTGCCCTGATAACCTCTATGACCGCATTTGAGAATGTAGAATTCGCACTGCGCGTCGCTGGCGTGGAAAGCCGTGGCCGCAGCGACCGTGTTGAAGAAGTCCTGGATCTTGTTGGCCTGGAAAAACGCATGAAACACCGAACACAAGAATTGTCAGGCGGTGAACAGCAGCGGGTGGCGATTGCCAGGGCGATCGCGCACCGCCCAACGGTTGTCTTCGCCGATGAACCGACCGCCGAACTGGATACGAACATGGGACTGCAGGTTGTTCGCCTGTTGCGCAAAATGGTGGAAAAAGAGGGCCTGACTGTCATTATGACAACACATGACCCTAACATGATCGAACTGGCCGACCAGGTCTTTTCCCTGGATAGCGGGGTGATGCAAAATGATTGAATGTGAGAACCTGGTCAAGATTTACAAGACTCGTGACTTTGAAGTCCTGGCCTTACAGGGCCTGGATCTGACGGTTGAGCGCGGCGAACTGCTGGCGATCATCGGCAACAGCGGTTCCGGTAAGTCGACGCTGCTCAACATGCTGGGTGGCCTGGATAAGCCATCAGCCGGCCGTCTGGTTGTTGACGGGCATGACCTGCTCAAAATGACTGAGCAGCAGCTGATCCTTTACAAGCGTAATACAGTCGGCTTTGTCTGGCAAAATAATGCACGCAACCTGATCCCCTTTCTGACAGCCGTTGAAAACGTGGAAGTGCCCATGATGATTGATTCCCGCAGAAAAAGACGACAGAGAGCTCTGGAACTCCTGGACATGGTTGATTTGTCCCATCGTCGGAAAAGTAAACTTTATGAACTGTCAGGCGGTGAACAACAGCGGGTCGCGGTCGCGATCGGTTTGGCTAATGATCCCAGCCTTCTGCTGGCGGACGAGCCGACCGGCTCTGTTGACCAGCAAACCGCGAGCCGTATCTATGACTTGCTCAATCAGCTGAATAGGCAGCTGAACCTGACGATCATCATTGTCACACACGATCGTCAGCTGTCCCGGCGGGTCAGCCGCGTTGTGGCCATCAGAGATGGACGGACCAGCAGTGAGCTGCTGCTCAAACAGAGTTATCTGGAAAGGCTGAAACAGTTGCAGGAACTGGGTTTATCTGAGCAGGAAGCTGAAGCGGATCTGTCACATGAAGAACTGGCGGTGCTGGACAAGACCGGCAGGCTGCAACTTCCGCGTGAATATCTGGATGCGCTGGGCGTGAAAGGCCGCGATATGCTAAAGGTTGAGCTGGACGGCAAACGCATTGTGCTTTCTCATTCTGAAGAACAGCAGGCGGCCCGGTCATCTGCAGGCCTATCAAATGAAAACAAGGTCAGCCAATAACACCACTTGCCCAACCCGCAAGACGGGATCGTTGTGTTACCAATTCATATTTAGCCGCGATCGATCATTTCAGCAGGTGGATCTGATGGCGTGTCAGCAACACGCAGACGCGCATCATACGCACCTGCCGAATCCAAAAGGGCAGATGCAACGTCCAGAAAGTGATTCGTCCATAATTGCCCGGCCTGTTTTTCTGCTTCCGCGCAGCGGACTTTAAGATCAATCAGGCGCATGACTTTTTCACTGCTGACACCCATGGCGTTGCAGATATGTGTCAGCTTTCTTATACTAAGGTTACTGATGCCGTTCTCAACGGAACAGACATAGGACAGGTGGCAGCTGGCTCTGCGCGCCAGATCACTTTGGCTGATCTTTTTCGTCTCCCGGAAACGTCTGATGATCAGGCCAATATGACGACAAGCAGCATCATATCGCTGATTGGCCTGATCAATGGCATTCGACTGCTTTTCTGTAGATTGCATAATAACGAACCTTTCATCGGCGGTTGAAAGTCTGCCATAGCATGACAATGTATCTATTATACAGAAAGCATTTCAACAAAAGCAAGGAAACCCCTGATAAGGTGAGGAAGTTCGCATATGGACGAAATTTATCAAGATGAAGCAACAAAACAGGACGCCGATCGGGAAATCGTTGTGCTCGTCAGTCTCGACCAGGGCACGACACCTGCTGAAAATGAGGAAAATGAACGATCGCTGGCTGAACTGGCTGAATTGGCAGAAGCGGCAGGTGCCCAGGTGGCTGGCCAGGTCCGCCAACGCAAACAAACACCTGATCCTGCCTGGCTGATCGGCAAAGGCAAGGTGGGTGAGCTGAAGGAAGCGTGCCTTGCCCTTCAGGCGGATACGGTTATTTTTGATAGGGAACTGACAGGGTCGCAGATGCGCAATCTTGAAAAAGAGATCGGCTGCAAGGTCATCGACCGCACCTTTCTCATCCTGGATATTTTTGCCCGCCGGGCCCGCAGCCATGAAGGCAAGTTGCAGGTGGAGCTGGCACAACTCCAGTACCGGCTCAGCAGACTGACCGGCATGGGACTGGTGCTGTCCCGTCTTGGTGGCGGTATCGGAACGCGCGGACCTGGCGAAACACAGCTGGAAAGCGATCGAAGACACATCAACAGACGGATCAATTATCTGAAACGGGCGCTTACAGCGGTGGAACAGCAGCGGATCCGCAACAGGCAGAAGCGTAAAGAGCGGGATGTGTTAAGCTTTGCCGTGGTGGGCTATACCAATGCCGGCAAATCAACGCTGATCAACCAACTGTGCGGCAGCGATCTGCTGACAGCCGACCAGGTCTTCGCGACACTGGATCCCAGTGTGCGACGACTCGTTCTGCAAGATGGCAGCATTGTCTTGTTGATTGACACCGTCGGCTTGATCCGCCACTTGCCGCACCACTTGATTGATGCTTTCCAAGCGACGCTGGAAGAGGTTACGCAGGCCGATGCGATCCTTGAAGTGATCGATGCCGCAGCCCCTGATGTAGCCAGTCAGATGGCTGTTGTCGAACAGCTGCTTGAGCAGCTGGGCGCTGCAAGTCAGCCGCGTTTTTTTGTCTTTAACAAGATGGATCGTCTGGAAGGGCATGTCACCACTGCTGACCCTGATCAGATTGATCTGGATCCATCAGGGCTTGCGCCGGACCTTACCCGAGAAATCCGGAAAAATCAGGGGCGCAGCTCATTCTTGGTTTCTGCCCTGACAGGACAGGGACTGAATGAGCTAAAGCTGGCCCTGGATGATTTTGCGGCAGCCAGCATGCTGGCCGTTGAGCTCTCCCTGCCTTACAGCGAAGCCGGTTTGCTGGATTATGTAAGGCGCTTCGGCAGGATTGACGAAATCCTATATGAGGCGGACAGGATTAAAGCATCCGTTCATATTCACTATAGCCACTTTTCACCGTTGCGGCCTTTTGTTTCACTTGCGCAAAAGTCGCGGGAGCGGTAAACTATTTGATATTCAAACCTTCTGGGGAGGTGTTGGCCGACTAGGCTTTCACATATGAATGATTACGAAAAAAAAGTCAACCGGCTGATGCTGGAAATTTTTGATCATATTCTGGTCACAGAAGAAAAAGCACTGAGTCGTGGTAATTTCAGTGATCTCTCTGTTGCGGAGATGCATACACTGGAAGGAATTGGCCTGTATGAAAGCCGCACCATGAGCGAAACAGCCGCGACGCTCGGCATTACGACGGGTACGCTAACGGTAGCTATCGACCGGCTGGTTCGCAAGGGCTATGTTGAACGGCAGCGTGACTTGCGGGATCGTCGTGTGGTAAGGATTCGCCTGACCAAAAAGGGCAAGCTGGCTTTTCGTATGCATAACAAGTTTCATACTCTGCTGGTCGAACGGCTGACGGAGCCGCTTAATGATCCCGAGAAAGCGATCCTGCTGAACACTTTACAGAGCATTGCGCAATTTGTCGGCGAGCAGTACAAGCGATATGTTGAGGAAGCCTCTGCGCGAACCGGCCATACCGTGAAGCAGAATACCACGCACAAAATCAGAACAGGAGATACAGAACATGCCTGAACAGACTCCAGTGAATATCAGCCGTCAGGTGCGACGCGTGATCGCAGATGTCGCAGATGTGACAGAGGAAAAACTGAGCGGAACGACTGAACTTGTCAAAGACCTGCAGATGGATTCCCTGGCTTTATATGAATTGGTTATTGAGCTGGAAGAGATATACAAGCTGCAGATATCTGATGAAGATATCGAGCGGATTAAATCGATCGATGAAATTATTGACTATATCGCGGGCAGAATGAAACCAGAGAGGAAATGATTATATGCAAATAATCAGGGGTGCGCAGTATTTTAAAGTGCGGCCCTTTACAACGTTGCGTGAGATGCTGGACCAGAGCGCTGCGCTGTTCGCCGACAAGGTTGCTTTTCGTTTCAGAAACAAGCCGGGTGAGCAGCCGCGCGAGGTCACCTATGCCACTTACCGCACCGACATTGATGCCCTCGGTCAGGCACTTTGCCATTTAGGCCTGCAGCAGCGGCGGATCGCTGTTGTTGGTGACAACAGCTATGCCTGGTGCCTGGCTTTCAGCAGCATTGTCTGCGGTGCCGGCACGGCGGTCCCCTTGGACCGTCAGCTGCCTGTGGACGAAATGACGGGGTTGCTGCAACGAAGCCGCGCTGAAGTTATTTTTTATGATCCCGCTTTCCATGACGCCCTTGCTGCGGCCGGGTCTGAACTGCCCGCGCTTAAGATCCTGATTTGCCTGAGGCCAGAACAGCTTGAAAGTGAAAAAACGAATGGCTTCAAGGATCCGCGACAATTACCGGCAGCAACGCCAGGGGAGGCCTTCACACAGACGGCGGAGGACAGTAGGATCTGGCTCAGCCTAACTGAACTGATGGCCCTTGGCTATGATTGCCTAAGCCATGGCGATCGCCAATACCAGTCGCAGGCTATTGATGCTGATGCTTTGATGTCACTGCTTTTTACATCTGGTACAACCAGCCAGGCCAAGGCAGTTATGCTCAGCCACCGCAATGTCTGTGCTGATATACAAGGTATCGCGGGCATGGTCAAGTTGAAGCCGGGCATCCGCATGCTATCGGTACTGCCGCTTCACCATACCTTTGAAAACACTTGCGGTTTGTTTATGGCACTTTATGTTGGCGCGCAAGTTCATGAAATGGATGGTCTGCGTTACATTCAAAAAAACATGCAGGAATACGGTATCGACATGATCATCGGCGTACCGCTCCTTTTTGCCAACTTCTATGCCAAAATCCAGTCGACCCTGGTCAAGACAGGCAAAGAGCAGCTGATCAGGAAAATGATTCCGCTCACGCAGGGTCTGCGCCGGAT
>JAAYLM010000077.1 GCA_012521915.1 Oscillospiraceae bacterium
AAAAGCATCATGATTAACCAAGGAATACATGCAAGTCGCTTTTATTCGAACATTAACCCAATCGGAAGCGGTAAGCACCTTCATATCACATGAGGTCTTTATGTGTTCCTTATTATAGGACACATATAGACGACAATCAATATTGATATGATCAAAAGAATTGCCATTTCCATAAATTGTACTGAATGCGACCATCAATACAGCTGTAATGACAAATAGTCTCGTTCTTTTCATTGACGGTGCAGCTTTGCCTGAAACAACCGTGGCGACGCCAACCACAAGAGCGGTAGACACAAATAGGTCATTTAAAAGAATATGGGTGATACTTGGACGTATATTGGCTACCGCGATCACTGTGCAGGATCACAGCCTTTCGGAATGTTCCAGCGACGTTTTGCCGATTTCATCGTCTGGGTTACCAACGCCTTGGTCATGCGTTCTTGCTGGCATTGAGCGAGCACGGTATTGGTGTGCACATCACTGATCTGACACAGGTAATCAAACCCTTCTCCCGACCGAATATAGATGATATCACTGGACAAAACTTGAAACGGCCGCTCAATCGTCACATCGTTTGTCAGGTTCTCATAGCGGTCATCACGGGCTTTTCGACTGTCCGTCAAAGATCGTTGCCGACGCCTGCAGTGGCTTGATTTGAGCTTGTGACGTTCCATGATGCTTTTGACCACCCCAAAAGACGTATCCCTGATCTACAGCAAATCGGCAGTAACGACGCGCACGGTGGGTGTTTACCTCCACTTCGCCTGCGTAAGGCGAACAGATATAGGCAATTTTGTTGGCACCCATAACCAACCTCCATTCTCGATGCCTGAATTAGTCAAACATGAAATCTGACAGAATAAAGCCAGCTCCATCAGCGACGTTGGTCTGATATAATCAAAGCTAGACCGTATTATTAGATTAGACAAGGAGGCGGTTTCATGCGTTTTGGCGGACCAATCCTTTTACCGTACAAAAACCCTGGCGAATGGTTGACTCAGGTTAGGGAAATGGGATATTCAGCCATTTATTTTCCGGTTGACCATACGGCGCCGGATGACCTGATCGCAACCTATTTCCGGCTTGCCCAAGAAAATAATTTGACCATTGCCGAGGTCGGCGCCTGGAGTAACCCATTGAGCAGCGACGAAATGACAGCCAACCGAGCGTTTGAAACCTGTTGCCGCCAACTGGCCCTGGCGGAACAGATTGGCGCCGGCTGTTGTGTCAATATCGCCGGTTCCCTGTCCGATCAGTGGGACGGACCTTCAGATAATAATTTCAGCGAAGAAACATTTGACCGGATCGTTACGGTCGTCCGCCGGATTATCGACGCTGTACGGCCGGAACGGACCTTTTATACGCTGGAGCTGATGCCTTGGATGTTCCCCGACAGTGCCGACACCTACCTGGATTTGATCCAGGCCATCGACCGACCGGCCTTTGCCGTCCACCTCGATCCGGTGAATATCATCTGCAGCCCGCGGGCCTTTTACAACAATGCGGCGCTGATTCGCGACTGTTTCCGAAAACTGGGACCCTATATCAAGAGCTGCCATGCCAAGGACATTCGCCTGGAAGGTAACCTGACCACGCATTTGAACGAGGTGAGGCCTGGAGCAGGCAGTCTCGACTACGCGGCCTATTTATCTTGCCTGAAGGCTCTACCTGATGAAGTCTGCCTGATGATGGAGCATATGAACCGGCACGAAGATGTCGTCGAGGCATCCCGATATATCCGCCAGGTTGCCATTGGTCTCGGCTTCTCCATATGATGATATAGTGCTGGGATTCATCCATTCGCGCACATGTCTGTCTTTTTATAACCAACCTACACTATACCCGAACGGGTGTTTTCCAGTGTAAAGAGGCTTAATTAAACACTTTCGGGTACTACTATGTGGACGAAAGGATTTGAACCGCGAGAATTTTTTCATGAGATGTTATCCATCCTGACCGCTCAACCTTGAAACGTGGATATGCTCCTATGAAACGATGAGGTTTTTACTAATGTTGGTAAAAAGATCGTGTCAAAAATACTATCCAGACATTAAGCTGAGGCTATTTGACCACGTGGAGACGGTGGTGAGGATGGATATTTTTTTCTATTAGAATTTAGATAGCTTGCGGAGATATAAACAAATTCGGAAGGTACGAAACAGGGGCTGCTGAATAAGTCTGAAACGTAGATATAGCAGGCTTATCAGGTTGATGAATGATATAATAGGTGCAGGAAAAAAACCGTCAAACCTTTACCGCTGGCTGTTTGCTGAGCAGCTGGCGTTCGTGTGAGAAAATTCGGGTTTATTCAGCAGACCCTACATTAAATACCTGAAATACATGGGCATTTAGGAACATGTAAAACATTGAGAGTGAGGAAAATAACATGTGCGAAAAAGATTTTGTTGTATCTGGAATCCATATCGGCGAACATTCTTTTAAGCCAGAAAATGTCATGCTTGAAATTAAGGAGCGTTGTGTTGACAGCGGTTTGAATTTTGTAACCATACGAACAAGGAATATCCCTGTACCAAAACATTATTTTATCGAGTGGGCAAAATATCTTGCGGAGAACAAAATATATTTTACTTTTTTGTACACCACGCAGAATGCACCAAAAGGCATGCAAAGCCAGTTTGATGCAGCAACGATTGCAGAAATGAAGCGTATCGCCGGAGCATATTTCGTCGGTGATATTTTAGGAGAACTTGGCAGTTCCTTAGCATGCAAATGGCAGGGCTATGCCAGCAAAGAAGCATTGCCGCAAAATTTTAAGCGTTTAACAGAGGCCAAGCTGAATTATATAAATTCCATAAAGCATTATATTGACATTGATAAAGAGCTTGGTATTGACAATGTACTAACTGTGGAAGCTACAGCGCTTTCTAAATACAACCTTGAGGCGGGCACTTCCATTCCAATGTTGGAACTCATGTGTGGCAATCCTGAAATTCTGGTTTCTTCCCTGCGGGGCACGGCGCGTGCCTATGGCACAGGTCTCTGGGGAACTTATATTGCTCACGAATGGTATGGTGGAATGCGCCATGATGACCTGTTAAAACAAAAGCGACTCTTGCTGGCATACCGTTATGCCTATATATCAGGGACTAATATTGTTTGCCTGGAGAGTGGCGATGAATCACTAGAGTCCTACGGTTACAGCTATCCTGCTCAACATAATTACTGCAGGCAATATCAAGAAACCGTACGCGATTTTGCAGCTTTTACCAAGCTTGATACGCGACCCAAAGGAGGCCCGAAAGTAAAGGTTGCTTTTGTACAGGGAAATCTGGATGCGTGGGGTTCTTGGGGAGGATCGTCTCTCTGGAACCAGTTCAATAAGGAGGAATGGGGGCACCATACACCTGAATATGCCTGGCGTATTTTGGAAGAACTCGGGAACAAGCGCAACTGGTATGATATTGCTAATTATGGTGACAACGACTTGAGTGCAACACCGGCACATGGAATGTATGATGTGATACCGGCGGAGAGCAGCTTTGAAGCGATGAGTCAATATGACTACCTCATATTTGTGGGATGGAACACCATGACAGAGGATATGTATCATCATCTGGAAAAATACGTGTCACACGGTGGAACGCTATTTATGCTGGCTTCCCATCTAAATACAGATGATCGCCGTAATGGGAAGATCAATCTTATCCGGGAAGGTGCTATCGAAAGCCTTTTTGGCTGTAAGCTTGAAGATAGGGGATTCAGAACAAATGCAGGTGTTAAATTTAACAAAAATAGCCTAAAAGAAAACCTGATGTATCCCGGAACACTAAATTACGTATGTGATCCCATTTATTCACATGGCTATGCAAACTATGCGAATGTGGCGCTCGAAGGAGGCGTTGCAGCAGCTCGGTTGAGTGAAAGTTTTGTTGAAAATGGAGATTTCACAGATCTTCCTGTTGCTCTAGTCGAAAATAAACTTGGCAAGGGAACAGCAATTTTACTTGCGACGCTTGAACATGCGGGCAGCGGCGCAATATATCCTCTGTATCGGGCAGTGGTGAGGGAAATCGTTGCATCAAGTCACAGAGCCAGTCCCATCAGGGTATACGGAAGTGATCGTGTTCGCTTTGCAGTGTACGAGGGCGACATAATATATCTGTTAAATACAGATTATGATGTAGATGCAAATGTTGTCATTGAAAAGCACGGGGAAACCATAAAAGAGACCTTGGAACCTTGTGAATTGAAAAGAGTAGCCAGTACAAATAACCTTTGAATAACCGGAGTTAAAACATTATCTCCAGTGAACTTAATCTATTTGTATTGGTATTGGGCAATGAACAACAATTGGTATACCGTTGCATCCATTAAGTAATGACTTCCTTTAAAGCCCTGCGCCAGAGAAAAAACATGACTCAGATGAGCCTTGCTGATGAGCTGGGCATCAGTTATCGATTGCATTGAAAAATGTTTCCGATGTAATATCTTCCGCGATATGCTGGTTTTTCGACAGAGCATAGGTGTACCAAAAGACATCTTTAAAATATCGCTCATATATCGCTTCAATATCCGTCACCGGTTTATCTCCTGATATCAATAAGATGCATGAGTCATGATAATCTTACAAGGACATGAATCATAACATATCAATTATATATACGGCCAGCCAAGACTCCTGCCCTGCGGCATGTCAAACGACGCTTTTTTTATTGATCCTTACTGTGATGTCATCCCATGCAACGGAATGGCGGAAAAGGCAGTCATGGGAAATCTCCACAACCAGTCCTGGGATGAAATTTGGCATTCAGAACAGGCTAATCGCATCAGGGAACAGGTCCGGAAATGCGATCGGAAATGCTGGATGATCGGCAGCGCTTCGCCGGCCATGCATAAACACATCTGGCGGCCAGCTGCATGGGTTTTCAAACATAAAGTGCTTAAAGGTGGTCATTATTCGCTTATCGAGAACAATTTTATTTCACAGCAGCCTGCAACAGCCGACAATATGGATTTATCGCCTTGAATCACGTACGATGATCTGTTTTAGCGTCATTCGATTTTTCCATGCCGCATAGGATCAAGTTGACAAAGAAATGTAAACCAAAGCTTGACGATTCTGTTTCTATTGTGAAACACAATCTGTATCAACAACTGGGACAGGTTTTACTGTCTGTCCAGGTTGTTCATAGATATGATAATATCCTCACTTACCTGCCGTTGCTTTATCGTTGCGGTTGGATGCAAAGTTCGTGTTAGCCCCAGCTGCAATAACCTTGCCGGTTATCAGTGCTTGCAGCTGCTGTGCATCCAGAGAATGCTTAGGTGTGAATTCTTCGCTGCAGGCATATTGAATCAGATGGTCTTTCAACCACATGGCGGCAGGATCTGCCTGGTCGAAATGAAAACTGCAGACCAAAAGCCTGCCAGGTAATAACCGGAATTCAAACAGTGCCCCCTGTCGGATTGCATATTTATGACTGGAGACCACTTCCACAATCGGATCAAAGGGCACCTCGTCGCTTTCAAAGCATACAGCGCTGCCCCCCTCCAGCAAATGCCGGAACTGCCAGCCGCAGAAACCCTCATGGGGAAAATTCTTCATCAGAGGATGGTCGGCAATGACCGTTGCCAGATTTCCGGAAGTACGCCCGGCCAGAGCAATCTGGAATGAGGTAGGAAGGGCATTGAAGGGTTCTGCCCCCAACAGCAGAACGTCCTTTCCCTGCTCCAGTGCCTGCACCAACGCCTCCGGTTGCATGCCATCGCATACCACAAGATTTCCCCCATCAACACCCTTGGCTTTGGGAAACAAATACAACGCCCACTCGTTTTCCGCAAAAGTGTCTCCCGTCTCCAAGGTCACATACAGCCTCATGGCCTCAGGCTCATCCACCTCCGGTAAAACAAGTCTGAGATTGTACAACTGGGTGACACTTCCCGGACTTATATTTTCTGCCAGGAATCTCCGGCGTGCAATGCACATATCTGATTTAGTCAACCGAATATTCACTTCCGGCGCGGTAAAAGCTTCCTCTCCATAGCAGGAGGCAAAAAGATTGATATCCAGCATATCTCCTGCAAGGAAATTGAAATTCGTCCCCATGTCTGTCAAAAGCACTGTATCAGAATTATACATACGTACATTCCGCACCGTTTCTCCGGGTTTTAACATATAGAATTCGTTCATCATACCTACATCATAACCAAAGGTATGCCAGTGGGTATCAATGGGTCCCAGATAGTCGTAACCGGCCAGCTTTTTACAGAGGCGTGTGGTTTCAAAATTATGTTTGCGCAAACGACGCTGCCACTGGCAAGAATTTTTGAAGTACAGCGGTGCCCGGTGGAGCAAAGCCTTGGACGCCAGATGGCGCTCAATAGAGCGGAACATCTCAGTCTGGCCAATCCGGTTGCCCTCATAACGGTCCTTCAGGCTCAGATCCGTATAGGTACCTTGAATGCCGATCTCATGGCTTATACGGGGCTTTTGATAAATATCACTCCAGGAATCCAGCATTTCCGGATCCGCTGCAAGCGAGAAATAGCTGGTATAGCCTAGGGTATAGCTGTTATACAAATCCACGAATTCTCCCACTTCCCGAAAGCGTCGGGGATGATGCAGGAATGGTATTTCCGTCAATTCCGGCTTATCTTCCTCCCGGAAGGCATACTCCAATAAACGCAGCGCGCTCAGCGGTGAAAACAGAGAATCGGTCTGGGTATGCACGGTCTTGGCACAGATACGAAGATGCTCTGTATATTGGTCATCAATGTTCCGCTCGTTTCCGCAGCAGTAGATTACTACTGATGGATGCCGTCTGCAGAATGTCACAATCTGGGCCCATTCCTCTGTGGAAGCATTATTGGGAGATTCCACCTGAACCAAAATGCCCAATTCATCTGCCGCACACATATATTCCTCTGCCGGCACATAGGTGTGAAAGCGAATAAAATTAAAACCAAGACGCTTAAACGTGGTTACGATTTTGCGATAATACGAAATATCGTGGCTGGGATGGATGGTCTCCGGATAATAGCAGTGTTCGCAGACACCCCTGAGGTAGTAGGGTTTTTCGTTCAGCCGGAAATGCACCCCGTCCACAGTCAAACGCCGCACACCAAAAGGACGGCAGATCTCGATGTCACCACAGGTAACATGCAATGTATAGCGCTTGGGATTTTCCGGACGCCATTTCTCCATGTTTCGGGTGTCCACCGAGAAATCACCGTTATTGGTGCCGCTGGACAAAACGGTGTTTCCATCTGAAACAGCCCAGGTGAATGCCACCTCTCCATCAGCCAGAATACGAACCTCCGCATTTTTGCAGTCCGAAGAAATCAGCACAGCAACATCCCGCAGAGCCGTGGGATAAACCCGCAACGTCACGTCTCCTGTAATGCCGCCGGTATACTGATTGACTGCCCGGTTGGTAAGGCCGGAAACCATTTCATCATTGAATCCCGTCAGTCCAATGTTGGATACACTGAGGACAATGATGTTTTCACCGTCATGAAGCACGCCAGATGGAATTTTTATATCAAATGGCGCACTGTAGCCTTCATGGCGGCCTAAATACACATCATTCAGCCACAGGGATACAGCATTTTGCACCCCTGAAAAATGAATCACCTGTGCACCGGAAACCGTTTCCCAGTGAAAGCTGCGTCGATAGAAGAAACAGCCGCTAATATTGGGAAGCGCCATATCCGGTACTGCTTTGCTTATGGGATAACGTTGAATGCCATATTCCGGATTGATCTTTAGAGATATGTAAAAATCGGTCTGCGCAAACGCATCGGTCATATCTTCCCAGTAGCCGGGAACGGCATTTTCAATCAAAAATCCGGTTTCCCAAGGATTATTTCTGCCGGTATAGATGGTCTCACGGTAGGACATCTCCCAGTCGCCGTTTAACGAAAAAGCTTGATAGCACAAAATCGTATCCTCCATGTTTCAAAGCAGAATGAATCATCCTGCTAGTCCGGGCTTCTTGATGTAGCGCCATCAAACAAGATTCCATCCCTGGCGCCGAAAAGATTTTCGGTAAACATTTTCTCAATAGCCTCATCCGGCATCTCGATTTGATATATGCCTCGAAAAGATTCATGGGTCGAATCAAAAGTTATGCACTTACCCTTACGGCCCCACCGGGGATGCAAATCACACCGCACGTCCGTAACCACATTGGGCATGGAATAGAAACGGCCGATGGTGGCACAGATATCCTTCTCCACGTTGTAAAGCTGTAATTTTTGCATCTCGTGCAAAACCGCATAGGAATCGGTAATCATCAGTTTCCTGTCGGGAGAAAAACTCATATGATTGTCATCATGCCAGAAACCGTCTGCCAAAATCCTGCCTTCATGGGTTTTATCCGTCAAAACGTAATTATTGCACCATCCTTTTTGACATGCCAGTTCTTTTCCGTCATTGAAGAACACAACATCCTGATTATTCAGCCAATAATAATGGGATTGCACGCCATAATCCGACAGCAAATACAAATCACTGCCGTCTCTATTGACTGTAATCGTCGCTGTCTGATGCCGTTGCCCCTTTTCCGGGAAGTTACGCACCAGCGCCAGGAAGCGGCTTGCATCCGGGTTAAAGGTAATGTGGTTGATGATCATTTTCTCATCTTTGGAAAAGAAGGAGCCGGAGAAGTCCCATATCTGCTGTAAAGAAACGACCAACGCCGACCGGCCAGTTGCCATGTCTATCACGAAGACGCCGTCGTTGGCATCGTGATTCTTATAGTAAAACGGGTCTGCAGGAAATGGGTATCCGTAACCGGGTCGAAAATCATACAGTCGGGACATATTGATACTAACGGCAAATTTGCCATCCCGTGAAACGTTGGCCACTGGCTTGTCCAGATACCGTTTTTTTCCGGTATAGATATCCATCACGACACCGTGATGTTCCCCTTCAATCAATCCGTTGAAAATGACTTCCCTGTCCGGTGCCTGAGGATTCCATTGCAGCATGGCACCCTGCTGGAAGTTCCACGCATACGTGGTGTCTAGAGGTTCGTATTTTCCAGTTGCCAATTCAATAAAACCTACTTCAACAGAATCTCCTTTGAAGGGCAGCCGGTTTCTAAATGCGCTTTTGTGGGTCAGATGGAAGGTTTCGTCTGCGTTGAAGGGCTGCAAATCATAATACCCAAAGAAAAAATGCTCTCCTTCAGGCGTAATACGCCGAACAGGCAGGCTTCTTCCGATATGTAACATAACGCGTCCTCCCGTAAAATTTGGCGGTCAATAAGTGCTTCGGCAGATGATCCTTTGACAAGCCACACAGAGGCTGCCTAATTTCGCTGAGCCGGTTTACTGTGCCGCGCAAGTGATTTCGATGACGGGCATGTCGCTCTCCTGTGCTTGCATGATCGCGATGTTATTCACTTCGAGATTCCCCCAATACAAAAATCACTACTTCTCTAAATTATAGCGACAGCTTCTCCTATGTACGTTGTAAAAAAATCTTCGGCAGTCTTTTACATTTTAATAGCTACCGAATCGCCATCGAAAATCAGATCAATCCAGAGTCTGCCATAATAATCATCGATAACCTGTACATTTAATCTTAAATGCTTTTCCGACTTCCAAGCCGCGGATGCCGCACATTTATAATCGTTGCCTGGACAATAAACCGAACCAACATCTCTGGAATAGCCCTCTTCCGGAAAAACGCCGAACCCATTTCTACAAAGACCGAAGTTTAATATTTTGTCTCCTTGTGCGTTAACATACTCAAAGCGTCCCGAGTCAACGCCAAGACATAGGCGGAATTTATTTATACCCATAGGATTTTCATCAAGCATGAACCAGTGTCCGTCTATATCTTTTTCGATACTGCTGTGCATTTCTCCGTCTTCGCAAGCTAAAACAAGCGAGTCAGCGTAAACATTTAACGCTGTCAATGCTGCTGTGTTTTCGGGCAAAGCGTAACTGCCGTTTGGATCCGGTTCTCTCGGAAGAGCAAGTGTCCATAAGTTTTGACGTAGCCGCTTTAACATATTCGGCATCAAGCAGCTGTTCGCCATTCCAGCTTCCGCCATTAAGCATAAAACGGGCTGCCAAAAGCAAATCCCGGGGCTTTGCACGCAGTGCCGAATCGCCCCACGAATGTCCGCCCGGACAATAAAGGAAATGAGCCTGCTCGGAAATTCCGATTTTATCAAACAACTTTTTTCTCAGATAATTGATGTGCTTTATTCCGGTTAATCGTTCTACCAGCGCTCCGAGAATAAATGAACCCGCGCTATCGTACATGAAGGTACTTCCGCAGGGTGCGCTTGTAATCGTATTCTGGAAATATTCTCTGACTCGGTCATCGCAGCGCGCAGAAAACCAATTTCTGGATTTTCTGGGCGTACTCATCATGAGCATCTGACGAATGGTCTGCGTGCCCATGTTCGGATCGGGATTACCCACAAGCTCACTCGAAAAATACCTGCCGATTGGATCATCGAGCTTGAGCAGTCCATCCTGCATGGCAAATCCGATTGCCATTGCCACAAAGCTCTTGCTTACCGAATACATACGGTGTAGAAAATCCGAATGGAAAGGAGCACGATAATTTTCAAAGATGATTTTGTTTCCACGTGCGATGATGATATCGTGCGTAGATAATTTGGCGGCCTCAATGCCCTCGAGCCATTCTTTGATACAGGAACTGTGAATACCTTCGTGCTCAGGTATCGTTGTAATCATGATGGATCATTCCCCCTAGTGCATACTTATCGTGTGCCATTCGGCACCATGAACAGGATCACTTCGATGTTATTTTTTGTGCTGGACCGCTGGGATCATTCATTTGATATCACGACCGGGTTATTTTTTTACTTCCGATTAAATTCGGCATCCAGATCTCTTTAATTGAGCCACGATGTCAAAAAACATCAGAAAAAGGCAAATGGATTAGGGGTATCCGGATCATTAAAAGCTTCGCACTCGATCAACCATTCAATTAAATTTTCATTTATTGTTGAATTCAGTTCCGCATAGTTTGATTCTAAAATATACCCCCGCTGCAACATGCTGCTATAAAACTTTCTAATACTAACGGCAGTACTTTTAATGGTACTTGGTGTAGACCACATGCATTTGCGGATGAAAAAATCTCCCAGAAAATCGGCTATCTTATTTGAATATGTTCCGCAAACCATCTCCAGAGGTTGCTCCATCAGAAGATATGAGTTGATATAGAAGTCAACATTTTTGCAGTGTCCTTCGATTGTTTTATCCTTTAAACCCGCCTGTTGCAAGTCCTTGCTGAACTCATCTAGAAACGCGTCATTTTTCGTGCGAACCGCCATGCATTTTTTCTCGTACGCCTTATAGTCCATACATTCACAACTCCTTTTTAATCTCAGTCCGGTTTCCAGAATGATTAATCTTCAATCAATTATACAACGATCTCAACAGTAAGAAAGATATGGGAACGTATCCGTACCATGGATATTTTGAATATTGCCTATTTTTTGACTTGTCATATTAGAATTTCAACGAAAACAAATCACCACGCACCTGCGGTGAAAGAGACATTTATCTGGTACAGAAATTCAAAACAGAGAAAAGCGATGAGCGCTTGATCGTTTGGCGCAACCGGAAAAGCGCCTACGCTGCAGGTGTTTTTTCGTGTCGGCGCCTTGTTCACTGATGCAAATCATGCTATACTCAAAAAAATTATGACATGCGAAGAAAATGCCATGACAAAGCTGCTGTTTCCCGGAGACGCGTACCTTTTTGATTGCATACGGATATCCAGAAAACTTTCATTGAAAAGATACACGCGCATGGAACAGAAGAAACCCTTTGGTGGTTCAAAGACGTGAAAAAACGAGATCAAGCGGACCCGTCCCTATGCGCTGCGTTATGAGTGTATTTGAGATGCGTCGCCGGAACACCAATTTGAGAGGTCTGAAACACCCGATTCTGTATTGCGATTTTGGGCAGATTTACACCCTGCCATCTTTCACATACGACAATAACCAAGGCGGCTGTGGCAATCAATAAAGGAATCACCACAGCTCAGGCCCGTTTCCAAGCCAAAGAAATGACCTTATATGAGGAGGGACAGCTATGAAACTTAGACTTTTTACCGATGTGAAGGATGGTGCGCCGCTGGAAGGTGAAAATCCTCTGCCGATCTTCCGGGACAGGCAGCATCACCACCCCGCGAGACCCGTTCACGAAAGTATGCAGGAGCAGCATAAGAAGCTCATGGGCTACGCGTGTGCCAACCGCATCCTGCCCTACCGGATGCAGGATCGTTACGGTCGCAAGCGCGCGCCGATGGGCCTGAAATCCGCCGTGCTCGAAAACGAGCATATGCGCGCGGTCTTCTATCTGGAATACGGCGGACGCCTGACATCGCTGTATGATAAGGACAACGACCGGGAACTGGTGCACAACAATCCTGTGTTCCAGCCCGGCAACCTAGCCATCCGCGACGCATGGCTGTCCACCGGTATCGAGTTCAACTGCTCCCAGTTCGGCCACCACTTCCTCACCTGCGAGCCGCTGTTTGCGGTAAAAGTCGTGGACAAAAACGGCGAAGAGTTCCTGCGGATGTACGAATACGAGCGCTGCAAGGGTGTCTTCTATCAAATGGACTTCCATCTGCCCTCCGGCAGCCGCTTCCTCTTCCTCTATACCCAGATCATCAATCCGCAGGATGTACCAGTCTCCACCTACTGGTGGACCAACATCGACCTGCCGGAGAAGGACGGCGTGCGTGTTTTTTCGGCGACGGATGAAGTCATCTACTATATGTCTCCCGAGCAGATGAAGAATTATCCGGGTTACGCCAACATGGCCGTAGGCCATATCCCGTATCTGGACGCGTTGCCCGGCGTTGATCTTAGCTATCCGCGCAACTATTCCTTTGCCACCGACTACTTCTTCCAGATCCCGGAAGCAGAGCCGATGCCCTGGGAAGCCGCGGCTTATACCGACGGCTTTGTCATGTATGAGGTCTCCACCAGCGCCTTGCGCTATCACAAGATGTTCTGCTGGGGCGTTAGCGCCGGCGGTCAGAAATGGCGCGACTATCTGGCCCGTCCCAACGAAGGTGATTTTTTCGAGATCCAGGCAGGTCTTGCGCCGACGCAGGGGCACGGCTACATCATGGAGCCGCGGGAGACCATCGAGTTTGTCCAGGCTTTCGGCTGCCTGTACGGCAAACCGGGCGACTTCCAGGAGCCTGAGTGGCACGAGGCCCAGCAGGCGATGGAGAAAAAAATCCATGCAGAGATTACCAGCGATGCACTCTATGCGCTGCAGGATCGCTTCCGCGAACTGGCAAAGAAGAAGCCTGAGACGCTTCTGCATATGGGATCCGGTTTCGGCGCGCTGGAACTGCGCCGCCGCGAGAAAGCAGGCTGCTCCTACGATACAAAGGGCATGATCTTCCCTGAGGCTTCGATAGGCCCCGATCAGGCGCTGTGGATGAGCCTGCTGGACGAAGGCAAATTCCCCTCTGCGTTCCCCGAACGCATTCCTGCGGCCTATATGGTGCAAAAGGAATGGATGGATATGCTGGATGCCGCGCTGGAATCCGAAGAAAACCGCAACTGGAACACCTATCTGCATTACGGTATCATGCAGGCGGAAGAGGGTGACTTTGACGCAGCTGTGGAGAGCTTCAAAAAGTCGCTGCAGTTTCAGGAAAACGTCTGGGCGCTGCGCAACATCGCCAATATTTATCGGCTTGACGGCAATATCCCCATGTCGATGGCCTGCTACGAGCGACTGTTCAAGCTGCCGGAGGCCTTCGGTGATCAGGCATTCGCGGAAGAATACATGCGCCTGCTGATGAAGCAGCATCTGTATCAGGCGACCTGGGATTTCTACAAAACCCTGCCGGCGACCCTGCAGGCAAAGGATCGCATTTCGTTGCTTGCGGGCTCCGCAGCCGTAGAAGTAGGCGAGATGGACTTCGTGGAAGGCTTGTTCAAGCGTGACCTTGCGGTCATTCGCGAGGGCGAAAACTCCACTTCTGATATCTGGTTCCGCTACAAGGCGCGTCAGGTAGCCGTACAGCGCGGCGTGGCCTATTCACAGGAGCTGCTGGATGAGGTGAAGATGGAATTTAACCCGCCGCAGGAGATCGACTTCCGTATGAACGCAACACTGGAAAAGAAAAAGGCAAAATAGCGAGCAAATAACGAAAAGAGCCTGTCGATTTCCGAACGGTTTCGGGAACCGGCAGGTTCTTTGTCCTTGACCGGATTGACGGGACGGCCGGCAACCATTTACGATTACTACCGCATCAATTATCATTACTTACACTTCTTAGCAGCAATTCTTCCTGTCATAATTGCAGTAGGGCCGCCGGCAGGACTATAGACCCATTTTCCTGCCGCATAAACGCCTGGCAGTTCGGTTTTAACTGATTGACTCATATTAAACATGCTGGTGATGTTCCTCGAAAGGAGTGTTCATTTTTTGAATCCGGTACAGTGTCTTAATCAGTTTCAACATCCAAGAGATCATAGAAGGCACTCGTGACAAAATATTCTTTTGCTTAGAAAACAACGGATTATTCACGCCGTAGAGGACCTTCATATCCTCAATGACATCATGGATGGATTGAATAATACGATCAACCTCAAGCTTGCTTTCAGGATACAAGTCTTTTAACAGCTCAGCATATTGGGTCAGGCTTTGTTCGCCTTCAATCCTGAGTAATCTGTCCTCTATCCCTAGGGTGATAGGATTTGGCAGCATCTCAACATCCAAGTCAAATTCCTTGATTAACGGCTTGACTAGACCTGCGTTGACGAGAGCCCTCGCACCGGCTTCGAAACGAAAACCATTCTTTTCAAAGGTAGTCATGAGTCCGCCACAGCTCTTATTTTTTTCAAGCAGAAGTACCTCTTTGCCCGAATGAGCAAGGCTCAGTGCCGCAGTCAAACCTGCAATACCGCCACCTACAACAATGAAATCCTTCTGTATCATAAGACAATCCCTTCTTTATTCAGTAAAGATATGGTTTTTTTTGAGAGCGCTTCCGTTGCCTCTAAATCCAGTGCAGGAGGTGCCAGTTCTTCTTCTGTAGTCAGATGAAAAAAGACATCTGTGGTTTGCGACAGTTCCGGTGATGTACCAAGATAGTATAGGGCTTTGGCTGATCGCTCCGGAGAAGCTGAAAGCTTGTCTATGAAGTTCTTTTTATACCATTGATACCATTTGCCATTATCCTTGCCACTCTCAGTCCTGACCATCCCTGGATGCATTGCGTTAATCGTGACCTGATATGGGGCTAGTTCACGAGAAAGGATATGCATAAACAGCAGTTGAGCCAGTTTCCCGGCGCCATAAGCCCTATTACCGGTATACCGCCGCCTTTTCCACTCCAGATCTTCCAGATCCAGACCCCAAACAGCAAATCGATAGCCCTCTGAGTTGACTAATAGTATTCTTCCTGTCCTGTCGCGTTGATATTTTGGAATCAGCATTTTGTTAATAATAAGCGGGCAAAGATAATGGACCGCAAAGTTTACTTCGAGACCAAAAGGATTTTCTTGACGAGATTGTAAATGCACGCCCGCATTATGAATCAGCACGTCGATCGGTTTCTCCAGAGATAGCAGCTGTTGCCCGACGCGCTGTATATCCGTAATGAGCGACAAATCCGCAAGGATATATTCAACCGTAACCATGAATTCTTCGGCTATTTCTTTGCGTACTAACGCTGATTTATTCGGATTTCTATTGATCATCAGGATATGAGCACCCATAGAAGCATATTTACGGGCAGTATAATATCCAATCCCCGATGTTGCACCAGTAATGACAACCAGTTTATTCCGAAACAGCTCCGGATTTCGTTCCGGCAGTCGTTTCATATTCTTGATCATTGCATATATGTTTGACCATTTATATTTAGTCCAGTACTTTTTAACTGCAGCGATCACAAAACCACTCCTTTGTTTGCTGATCAAACGGTCTTGAAGTTTGCTTCTTCTTGTAAATGCAATTTATGGACTGGTTTTATTCATCTTTGTATTGTATTTGAAATCGTGTTTCAATAAATACATGAAAAAAGATGTGAAGGCAAAAACTATTCTGACTGTATTCCTAATCGTCATGGCTGGGATGATAGGCTTTGCTGTTTTTTCACAAGATGCCTTTGTTGCTATGCTAAAAAATCCTGCTCTACTCAGCCACGCTCGCTTTTTGCATATTGCAGCAATCTCCCTGTTCTTTGCCAATGCTGTTATTGGTATTATATGGGAACGCCGGAGCCTTGACTCGAATAGCAAAGAAATCATTCTGCATACCTATAACACAGTCACATTCCTGGACGCCCTTTTTTCATCTCCTCTGATCATTCTATCCCTGCTAGGCGGCCTTTCCCTCAGTTTCAATTTAGGAGATTTTTGGCAGATTGGCTGGCTATCCGTCAGCTTTCTCCTCTTTCTACTTTCCGGTATTATCTGGATTGCATCTGATATACCAACACAGTACAAGGTTAAACAGCTGCTGTCTCGGCTTAATCAGGAAGATCAACATCTTCCTGTCGAGCTGATCAGCCTCTTGAAACTGCGTTGGTGGATCAGCATGGCCGGTGTTTTACCCTTGGTAATTGTCTTTGTTCTGATGGTTTACAAGCCGGACATCCCAGCTGTAGCAGACTGGTTCCGGTAGATTTTCGAGAAACAGGGTATCAATTCCATGGGTGCCAAGGGTCATGTTTCCAGCCGTCGAATAGCGGTTTCATCATTCTCTACGTAAACAAAAGCCCTGCGGTACCGTACGTCTGCGAAGTACCGCAGGGCTTGTTTGTGCTCATGGTTATCCTGTTATCTGAGCTCGTTCAGAACCGCGATGCCGGCATCAATGATTCTCTCAGCAACCCCGGACTTGTAGCTGGAAGACCTTGCCTCATAGCCACCCTC